>CAZYOD010000045.1:0-11794 GCA_964648635.1 uncultured Balneolaceae bacterium
TCATTCCATCCACCTGGAGCAAAAAAGTGGCGTGATTGACAAATGTAATCTGACAGTTCCCGCCGTTAACCTTTTTTAGCGGTGCCGAGAACTTTGTGATATCATCGTGATCCAATTTTTGCCACATGCCCTTGTCATTGCCCCCAAGCCACCATTTTAAAACCTCCCAATAAGAATGGGTTAAGTTATCATCCGGATTAACGAACTTCTTTCCGTCAAAATGATCGGAGGCATTTTCTTTGTATCTGGGAGCTGCCAGCAACTTATCAGCCGCAAGAAGTGCCGCAGCAAAGATCCCAATTATTGCTAATGACCAAATCATGTATCAAAGGTGTTGTCTGTAGAATAGACAGTTTACAACTTAATAATGTGTAAATTGTTTCATTCTCTGTCGGTTGGATTCTTAACGTGCTCATTAAAAAACTCAAAAATACGAGAATATTCGTCGTACCATGCATCCGGATCTTTAAAACTGTGGCGTTCGGAAGGATAAATCATCAACTCAAACTCCTTTCCGCCCGTCTGTATTAATTCTTCGATGTACTGAGCTGCATCCTGAAATCCCACATTGTTATCAATAAGTCCGTGCAGCAGTAGCACCGGTTTTTCGAGCTGATCCACATAAGTAATGGGAGAACTTCGGGCATAATTTGCAGAGTCGGCTTTCGGTTTGCCGAGGCGTGGCAGTGTGTACCACGGATTGGTATAGTAATAGTTCTCCCAGTTGGTAACCTTGCGGAGAGCAGCGGCGGCATCAAAATAATCGGGCGCTACGCTGGTAGCGTAAAGAGCCATAAATCCACCATAACTGCCGCCGTATATTCCGGTTCTGCTGGTATCGGCTTGAGGGTAATGTTCTGCCAGATAATCAAGACCGTCAATTATATCCTGGGTTTCGTACTTGCCCATCCAGTTGGTTACATCTTCGCGAAAATCGCGACCATAACCGGTGCTGTGACGATAATCCACTTCAATAACATAGTAGCCGTTTACATTCAAAAACTGGTTAAACATGTATTCACGGGGATAGTTTTGCGACCATCCTTTATACACGTTCTGCAGAGATCCGGCCCCGTGAACAAAAACTACAACGGGATACTTTTTTCCTTCCTTCATATTGTGCGGCTCCAGCACCGACATCGACAGCTCGGTTTCTCCGTCGCGACCGGTAAAGCGAATATAATCTTCTTTTTGCCAGTCTATTTTCTTAAATCGATCGGGAATGGTATTGGTTATCCGCTTTTCTTTATTGGGATTTTGGAGATCCAATGCATACAACTCAAGCGGTTCATTAAAATAGGTATACCTGTAGACCAGGTGACGTTTATCAGGACTTAATTCAAAAGCTCGTCGAAACCCCGTTTGGGTAGTTAACTTGCTGGTTTTGTTTTTGTTGATATCCAGGCGATAAATGTGGCGTTCTCCGGGATCCACTTCGGTAGAAGCAAATACAATCGTATTGGCTCCGGTCCACGCTGCCCAGGGCACTTCATAATCTCCACTGGTATGCTGACGCAGCTCACTTCCATCGGGATTAACAGTATAAATATGATTCCAGCCGTCTTTTTCGGACTGGATCATCAACTTATCACCCGAGGGCGCAAAAGCGATATTAGTATTGTAAAGCCATCCCTTAGTAGAATCCTGAAAAACTGTAGTTGAGTCAGATTCTTGCAGGTCAAAAACAATAACATCGCGTTTTTTCATTGGTGGTCCCGTAGCATCAACAGCCACATACTGTCCCGAAGCACTTACACTGGAACTTACATAACCTTTCTTTTCATAGAGTTTCTCGATGCTTTTTGACTCCAGATCAGCGATAGAAACTACTTGCCGCGCAATACCTCTGCGAGTTTCCCCCGGATCCACGTATTGACCCACATATTCCGGAAAATAATATTCTTTATAATCAGAGGTATCATACTGAGAGAGAACCAGCTTATTATCACCTGCCCAGTCGGTGATACTGTAGCCGACGTCATCTTCTTCTTTGGCAGTAATCTGACTAAGCTCTGCAGTGGATGTATCCATAATCCAAATATCGCCATCCTGAACAAATGCAATGCGGCGGCTGTCAGGTGCCCATCGGGCATTGTATTCCGATGCTTTGGAGTCAATAAGCTGTTTCTCATTCCCAAAATCCGCATCAGCCATCCAGACATCCCCCTGCTTGATATATAGAAGTCTTTCGCCATTAGGAGAAACACGAAAACGATGCTCGGCCTGATCCGGTGCAGGTTGTCTGTCGCCGCCGTTTAAACTGCGTTGAAAGAATTTCTCTTCCGTCATTGCAGAATCGTTCGCTTGGTAATAAATATCAGAGTTGTCCGGCGAAAAGGAGACAAAATCCGGCCGGTTACCCGCCAGAAGCGGATCATAAAAAATAGATTTAAGACTTAAGGTATCAAGGTTACCCTGTGCTTGTACAGCCATTGGAACAAGCAGAAAAACGAAAAGAAGTTTAGCTAATAATTTCATGACGATATATTTTTTATTGCAGATTGGCAATAAAGAAAGGATTTCCGAGAGGGGCAAGAGTGGGTTGCCTATTTAATTGAATTTAACAGACCTAAACCACCAGTCAGTAAAAAATTTCCCCGGATGCGAATGCTGAGCATCATTTAAACCGGGTCTACTTAAATAAGGTGAAAAATGAGCCAGGATAGGCGTCAGCCCAGCTCAGTATTAAGGATAAGTCTCCATCCATAAAAGATAAAAGAGTAGAGCCGATGCCCGTTCCAACAACTATTTTTCAATAAGTACCCAGCTGTCATCTTCCATCATACGCTTGGCTTTTTTCCACTTGATGTCAATGACCTCACCGCTGCTCATATTCTGAATTTTAACATAGTCATTGCGGCCGGGTTCTTCGTCTACCGTTACAGGCTGTGGTTTCTGATCACTTCGCTGCTGCTGTCCGCCGTTTTGACTTTGCTGCCCTCCGGATTTGAAGCCCATGTTCGTAGCGTCGGAGTGCTCAGTTTTGGCGCGATTCATATCTACTTTGGCGCGCTCTTCCGGTGCCTGTTTCATTTTCTGCTGATCGGCCTGCATCTCGGGAATGGCCTTCCAGATCAGTGAAATAGCATTTTGATTGATTTCGTCGAGCAGCTGCTTAAACATTTCGAAAGCTTCTTTCTTGTATTCGAGCAGCGGATCTTTCTGTCCGTAGGCCCGCAGTCCGATACCTTCTTTCACGGCATCCAGTTCGCGCAGGTGATCCATCCACTTGTTATCGATCGTTGACAGAACAGCCGTGCGTTCAAGCGCACGAGCCACTTCTTTACCTTCGTTTTCGTAGGCTTCTTCCACATCCACAACTACGCGCATGCGTCGAATACCATCCGTAAAAATAACCTGTACTTTTGTAGGTTTGTTTTCGGCATCCGACTGTTTGATGTTTTTGATCACCTCAAAGAGCGGCTTCGAAATCATCTCCTCTTTTTGCTCGTAGACTTCATAAGCTCGCTTTATGATATGATCAACCAGCATATCCGGTCCCAGCTGCCCCATCTCGTCTCGATCCAGCTGAATATCAACTGCTAAGAATCGCAGAATAGTATCGCGAAGTTGATCCAACTCCCCTTGGGGATAATGTTCATCAACAACGCTCTCTACCAGATCTTCGAGCATGTCATAAATATCGCTGCGCAGCTCATCACCTTCCAGGGCGTGTTTGCGTCGCTTGTAAATAACTTCACGCTGGTTGTTGAGCACGTCATCGTATTCCAGCTGCTTTTTACGAATACTGAAGTTGTTTTGCTCAACTTTACCCTGCGCACGTTCGAGAGATTTTGTAATCCACGAGTGAGTAATGACTTCGCCTTCCTCAAAATTGAGGCGATCCATTACACTGGCAACCCGATCCGATCCGAAAAGCTGCATCAGATCGTCTTCGAGAGAAACAAAAAACTGTGATTCACCGGGATCTCCCTGACGGCCGGAACGTCCGCGGAGCTGCAAATCAATTCGACGCGATTCATGGCGCTCCGTACCAAGAATAGCAAGGCCACCTCGTTCTTTAACACCGGGAGCCAGCTTAATATCGGTACCGCGACCCGCCATATTGGTAGCAACCGTTACCGCTCCGGGCTGACCGGCATTTTCTACAATTTCACTCTCCTTGGCGTGATGCTTTGCATTCAAAACGTTATGCGGTATACCTTCACGCTTGAGCATCCGACTGATCGTCTCCGAAACATCCACACTTGTGGTACCTACCAGCACCGGCTGTTTGGATTCGTGATACTCGCGGATTGTTTCCACAGCCGCATTGTATTTTTCACGCTTAGTTCGGAATACGAGATCTTCTTTATCATCCCGGATTACCGGCTCGTTTGTGGGAATGATAACAACATCGAGATCATAAATTTCTTTAAATTCTCCTTCCTCCGTAGCCGCCGTACCCGTCATCCCCGACAGCTTATTATACATTCGGAAGTAATTTTGCAGCGTAACCGTCGCATACGTTTGTGTGGCGGCTTCAACACTGACATTTTCCTTGGCCTCAATCGCCTGGTGAAGTCCGTCGGAATAGCGGCGACCGGAAAGCACACGTCCGGTGTGCTCATCCACAATCTGCACCTTACCCTCTTGCACAATATATTCTTCTTCGCGTTCGAAAAGCGTATAGGCTTTTAACAGCTGATTAACCGTGTGGATACGATCACTGCGTTCGGCAAAAAGACGGTGAAGTTCACTGAGTCTTTGCTCCCGTTCCTCAGCTACCTCCTGCTTGGCTTCTTCAATCTTTTTCTCTTTGTACTCTTCGCTAAACTCTTCGTTTTCTTCAATTTCTTTTATTTTTTGTTCGCGGAGCTCATCCATTTCTTCATCCAGGTCGGTAGTTTCGGTACCCAGATCAGGAATCACGAAAAATTCCTCTTCTTCATCGGCCTTGGTAATAAAATCCTGGCCTTTTTCCGTCATCTCGATGTTGTTCATCTTCATATCTACCGAATAGTAGAGTTCTTTATCTACCTCCGGCAAGCGACGGGCGTTGTCCTGCAGGTAGAAAGCTTCCGTTTCCTGCACCAATTTTTGATTGGTGGGAATCTGCATCATCTTGCGGAACTTACTGTTCTTGGGAAATCCGCGCTGAGCTCTATAAAGAGCAAGTCCTGCCTTTTCTTGATTGCCATTGTCGAGCTCTTCCTGTGCTTCCTTGACAAGATTCGCTACAAGTTTTTTCTGTGCATTAACCAGCGATTCAACCCGAGGCTTGAGCTCCTCATATTTTTCTGACTGAGTGTCTTCCGGCACCGGACCCGATATAATAAGCGGAGTACGTGCTTCATCAATAAGGATAGAGTCAATCTCGTCAATAATGGCAAAATTATGATCACGCTGAACCAATTGCTCAGAACTGATGACCATATTATCCCGCAAATAATCGAAACCGAATTCATTATTTGTGCCGTAGGTGATATCTGCCCGATAGGCTTCTCTTCGCTGCTCGGAATTGGGATCGTAAAGGTCAACGCAATCTACTTCGAGTCCGTGAAAGTTGAACAGCGGCTCATTCCACTCGGCGTCACGTTTTGCCAGGTAATTGTTTACCGTCACAATGTGCACACCGCGACCACTTAGCGCATTTAGATATGCAGGCATAATAGCCGCCAGCGTTTTACCTTCACCGGTTTTCATCTCAGCAATTTTACCTTCGTGCATAGCAACCGCACCGGCAAGCTGCACATCATAGGGAACCATTTTCCACTCATTCATATTACCGCCGACCATCCATTTTTCTCCTAAAAAGCGACGGCAGGTATCTTTCATAACCGCAAAGGCCTCGGGCAGAATTTCGTCCAGAACATCCTCAATAGTGTCGGTCTGTTCCTGTTCTAACTCTTCCAACTCTTCGGCCAGTTCACGCCTGCGATAAACAGAGAGCTCTTCGCTACTGTTCAGAGTCTGTTTGATGGATTTAATTTCTTCTTCAACTTCTTTGGTAGCATCGCTTATTTTTTGACGAAATCCTTCGGTTTTTTGCTTGAGCTCCTCATCCGAAAGTTCCGACATGCCCTCGTAGTGTTCGTTAATTTCATCTACAATGGGCCATATCCTTTTGAGGTCTCGCTCACTTTTACTACCAAAAATAGAGGTTAGAATGTCTCCAACCTTATCACCTATAGTATCCAGCATAGAAAAATCTTGTCTCGTGCAATTTTTATGATTTGTGAAAGTTACAGCTTACACAGAGCCTGTTCAAATTAATAAAATTAGTAGCCTTTTATTTAAAAAAGGCTCAAATCCCCTACACTATTGTAACCACTAATTTATGGTTCTTATTGTCTAAATTTATTTTTATTTTAGGCGTCTATCTACGAATTGAATTTTTAGTAAAAGATTTTCTACAATGAAACGCACGTATCAACCAAGTAGTCGCAAGCGAAAAAACAAGCACGGTTTCCGCAAGCGAAACAGCAGCAAAAACGGAAGAAAGGTATTAAAAAAACGTCGCAAAAAAGGGCGTCACAAGTTAACCATCAGCAATGACAAAGGGCCCAAGTAAGGATAGCGCGGCCCCGCGTGACCAAAGCTTACCCAGAGCAAAAATTCTGAGGGGCCGAAAGAACTTCAAACGTCTGTTTGAACACGACGCTCACAGCTGTCGCGGTAACTATGCTGATCTGCGATATAAAATTGTGGACGAAACATCTTTCGGCTGCCAAATGGGATTTATTGTAAAGAAGGGTTTAGGTAAGGCAAACAAGCGTAATAAAATGAAACGGCTTCTCAGAGAAGCTTATCGGCGCCACCAACATATTTTGTCAGACTTCCTGCTTAATGCTAACGTGACTTTTCACGGCGCATTGATGGCCAATGTAGTTGATGCAAACTACCGCGATGTTGAACAAAATGTTATAGCACTGCTCCAAGAAGCACGAGAGCAACTCTCCACTATTTCTCCCGGCAATTCATGAAGTATCTTTTTATAGGACTTATTCGAATTTATCAGCTGATCATTTCTCCCTGGATGCCCAGCAGTTGCCGCTACCATCCAACCTGCAGCCAGTATAGCATCGAAGCATTTCGTAAGCACGGAGCCTTTACAGGTTTATGGCTGACTATCAAACGCCTTGGCCGTTGCCATCCATGGAGCCAGGGTGGACACGACCCCGTACCCGAACAAAAAACTAATTCAAAAATTTAGACCGAGGATTTCTTTTGGATCGTAATACCGTAACCGGATTAATCTTAATCTTTTTTGTAATGGTTGCATGGGCCTATTTTGCCATGCCGTCGGAAGAAGAACTTCGTCAGCGTCAGGCCGAACAGGCTCGACAAGACAGCATTGCTGCTGTCCAAGACAGTCAGGCGCAAGATACTCAGCAAGCGATTAACCAAGATCAAGAGCAAGAAGATCAGCAAGCTGATACTCAAAAATCGGCCACCCTGCAACAGGAACAGCAAGAACGGGCTGAGATGGGCATGTTTTCTGACGCCAGCATTACCGACACTTCCGAGATTATAATCAAATCACCGCTGTATCGAGCTACCTTTACTAATGTAGGTGCAGGTCCATCCCAAATATTGTTTAAAGATTACGAAACCTGGGATCACAAGCCGGTGCAAATGATACAAGACACCACCCAGTCTGCGTATTCGCTTGGGTTTCTTACCAGCGAAAATTTCAATGTTGAGACCGATGAGCTGATATTCGAACAGTTAACCAAGGGTGATTCGCTTTCCATCGGTGAGGATGACTCCGCCGAAGTTAAGTACGCTCTTAACATCAGTGACGACAAACGACTGGTTTATACCTACACCCTTTTTGGGGATTCCCACGAAATTAAGCTCGATATAGAGTTTCAAGGCTTGGAGCGCGACATTATTGGCGGTACGGTTGATTTTGGATGGGAGCCTCCTCTCAACTTTACTGAAAGAGATCCCACCACGTCCGAGGCGATGTATGCTTCTTCCTATGTATACACCGGCGGAGAAATGGAGCAACTTAAACTGAGCGAAGCGGGACGAAACACCCAAAACTATAACGGCAATATTGATTGGGTGTCAACCCGAACCAAGTTTTTTGCGCAAATCCTGAAAACGAATAATCAGACCGAAAGTGCATTACTCGTTGGCGAACAGACCGGGGCTACTGACCTTTCTACCACTGATCATCGGTATAAATCGTACATTTCTGCCGACATTTCTCCACAGGGCTCGGCTTCTTTCCACATGTATGTAGGGCCGCTTGCTTATCATGCCCTACAGGACTACGAGGGAAGCGCATACAATATCGTTGATACGGGATACAGCTGGCTAAGCTGGATTTCTGATCCGCTGGTGGAATATCTCATCATCCCCTACTTTGGCCTCGTTGAGGATTATATGAATGTAGGGCTGGCCATTATTCTCTTTGCTATTCTGATTAAAATGGTGCTCTATCCGCTCACGAAGAAGAGCTACCGCAGTATGGCGGCTATGAAAGAGCTACAGCCTAAGATGCAGGAGATCAAAGAAAAGTATGCCGATGAACCCGAGAAACAGCAAAAGGCAACCATGAAATTATATAAAGAGGAAGGCGTAAATCCGCTTGGCGGATGTCTGCCCAATCTCTTGCAGTTGCCAATTTTGATTACGCTCTGGCGCTTTTTCCAGAATTCGATTCTTATTCGCCAACAGGAATTTTTATGGGCTACCGACCTTTCAGCCCCGGATTATATTTTAAGTCTGCCATTAAGCATTCCATTCCTTGGCGACCAGGTTGCCGGTTTTGTACTCTTGATGACCGCAGCCATGATGGCACAAAGTAAGCTAACCGGCGGAATGGGTCCCGGCGGAGGCGGCGGTGGAGCACCCGGCGGCATGAATATGAAAGCCTTGCAGTATATATTTCCCTTTATGTTGTTGTTTATCTTCAACAATTTCGCCGCGGGACTTAGCCTCTATTACCTGATTTACAATGTCGTTTCCATTGGTCAGCAACTGATCATTTATCGCCAGATGGATAAAGAAAAAGAGATGGCCAAGGCATAAGCACAGAGAATTAAGCACAACCACACGCTCGCGCTATTTGATTCTATGTAAAAGGCTCCGGCTCTGCCGGGGCCTTTTTATTTGGATACTCATTTGTCTACAGAAGCCCTTTCTAGAATGCTAATTCACAAATATACTCAGTGATGATTGACATTTTCATAATTGGCAGTTAAAAAATGATCCCTATATTTGACCCTCATGTCAAGTATTGCTAAACATATATATCCGCAAATAGTATGGCGGAATCGGATCAAAAAGCTTTGGAACCCCATCCATCGCAAAGCGCTTAAAAATCGACCCGAGGAACGGGTACGGCTTCGCATGATGGAATCACTAATCCGCGCGGGATGGTCGAAGCACCGCATTTCCACTGAAGAAGCCATCGGTGAGCTCGGAGATACCTCCATGCGTACCGATATTATTTGTTACAGCCAGCAGTTTGAGCCGCGCCTGTTGGTGGAGTGCAAAGCCGAACACATCTCCATATCCTCTAAAACAGCCGAGCAGGTAGCTCGCTATAATCAAAAAGTAGGAGCCCCCTATCTGTTGATGACTAACGGAGTCACTGACTACTGGTACGCTATCGAAGATGGAGTCCGCAAGATTAAAGAGTTGGATAGTCCGCCCAATATTTTAAAACAGGAAACCGGTCCGCCCGTCTTTAAATTTGACGACTGGAAAGCCCGTGGTTTCACAGGAGCGAAGGCATCGCCCAAGTTGCGAAAATGGTTAGCTAAAATGCTGCCCGACCTATGGCTGCCCGAGGAAAAAGCGTCCATTCGTTTTTTGAGTTTCAGTGACGGCCCCTCGGATATAGATTTGAATCATTATTACCGTATTGTCTCCATTTCTGAGACTAACCGCTTAGCCATCACTACGCTGAGTACCGCTTACGGCGGAAATCGGATGGTGGTTATCCTTAACCAAGAAAATGAAAACAAGGCCGTTCTTGAGATCAACCTTGATCTGCTTTTTGACGAACGCAAGGGAAATAGTTCCATTTATTCGAAAGAGGGGCTCTATACTTTTGACCTCAATCAAAGCTTCGATCTCTCTTCCCTTTTGACGATCGATAAACTGCTTGAACAGTTCGATCAACTGTTTAAGAAATACCTCAATTAAAACCGGCTGTGTTGTTTTTTGGATGGTAATTTTCCAGTAACTTCTATAACTCTTTTTCATTTAAATTTTTTTGAGATATGCACCATTTACACCGCGAAAAACTGTTTTCACTGCTTGATGATGAGGAATCGGCCATTGTTTATATGAAAGGGGCGGATCTGATGTATCGCTATACTACTGATTATGAGTTTCCTTTCAGGCAGGAATCAAATTTTTGGTATTTGACCGGCGTAAATGAGCCGGATTGTCATCTGGTAATGGATCTTAAAAAGCAGGAGTATCATCTTTTTGTCCCCAAGCGGGATGCGCAATATGCCGTCTGGCATGGGCGGGTAAAATCCAAAGAGCAGTACCAGGAAGAGTATAATCCCGACCACTTGCATTATGAGGGCAAGTTGCCGCAAGTGCTTAAGGAACTGAATCCCGAAAAAATTTACTGCCTTGACGAGGAACAGGCAGAATTTATTGAAGAATTTGAGCGTAAACTACCCATTGATTTGGATGCGCTGGAAGAGGCAATTACACACTGTCGTGTCTTTAAAACTGACTGGGAGCTTGATCAGATGCGAGAAGCGGCGCGCGTTAATAATATTGCCCACGAGGCAGTGCTGGAAGCTCTGGAACCCGGTAAATACGAGCACGAAATGAAGGCCGTGTTCGATTATCATCAAATAAAAAACGGGCTGATGCAAGATGCTTACAACGGTATTTTTGCGGGAGGAGAAAACAGCGCGATTTTGCACTATGTCGAAAACAATCGCCAAATTAAGGACGGCGATCTCTTTTTGATTGATGCCGGATACGAGTGTAAAGGCTATGCTTCTGATTTTACGCGAACTTATCCTGCCAGCGGTGAATTTACCTCTCTGCAAGCCGAAATTTATGAGGCCGTGCTTGAAGCCCAAAAACAGGTAATTGAATCCTCCAAGCCGGATGTAAAAATGGAAGACCTGCACGTTTTAGCTGCTCGAGTGATGATGCAGGGTTTAAAGGATGCCGATATTGTAGAAGGTTCTATTGATGATCTGATGAATGAAGATATTTTTGCCCTGTTCTTCCCTCATGGACTCGGGCATTTTCTCGGCCTCGATACGCATGATGTTGGCGGATATCCCCAAGGGGTAGAGCGGATCGATCGTCCCGGGATCAAGTATCTGCGAATGCGTCGGACCCTGCAGCCGAACATGGCACTGACTATAGAACCGGGGTTGTACTTCGTACCTGCCTTGCTCAAGCCTGCCCTTGAGGATGATAAGGCATCGCAATTTTTAAATGCCGACAAGCTAAGCGATATGATGGATTTCGGAGGCGTGCGGATTGAGGATAACCTGATTATTACGGAAGACGGCCATGAAAACCTCACAACGGTCCCTAAAGAACGCAGGGATATCGAAAAGTAATGGCAGAGTAACACTACTTTTAATCGTAGTACCGATGCCGCCACTTATTGGGTGGCATCTTACTACAATCCCCTATTCGTTAAAACTATCCGGCAGGTCGTTTTCATATAGCACCACATCGCCCTCCTCGACAAAATTCTGCATCGTACGGTTGGCATCATATAGACTTCGGGCGATCTTTACTTTCCCCATATCAAAGCCGGTAGATTCAATTCCATTTTTGATGGCTTTAGTCTGCTCTTCCCCGACGAGTATTACTAAATCCAGACTGGCCTTTCCAATTTGTT
>CAZYOD010000046.1:0-8254 GCA_964648635.1 uncultured Balneolaceae bacterium
GAAGAAGAGCTCGAAGAAGGCGAAGAGGCACTCGAAGAAGGCGAAGAACTTGCAGAAGGCGAGGAAGCCGAAGAGGGCGAAGAAGCCGAAGGCGACGAAGAAGAAACCGAACAATAGTATTGACCAAACCAGCGTAACTGCTTTATGCCGTTAATTATAGGTCTGGGAAATCCCGGAAGTAAGTACGCTGGCACTCGTCATAATATTGGATTTGAATTAATTGATAAGCTGGCACAATCGATGTCAGCAAGATTAGGGCCTGGAAAAGGCCCTTTTCATGTGGGCAAAGGCAATCATGCGGGATATTCTGTATACCTGATTAAGCCCACAACATATATGAATAAAAGTGGTGATGCGGTCCGTCGGGCGCTGGATTGGTATAAAGAAGACGTTGACAACTGCCTGGTGTGTTACGATGATTTGGATTTGGATGTAGGCACTATTCGGCTGCGCCCCGGTGGCAGTGCCGGCGGACATAACGGGATAAAAGATATTATTCAAAATTTGGGTACCGATGCTTTTCCGCGTTTACGAATCGGGATTGGGAATGACTTTCCGAGAGGACAGCAAGTACAACATGTATTATCCCCTTTCTCAGACGACGAGCGTAAAGTTATTGAGCCCACCTTGGATAAAGCTGTCGATGCCTCCTTCTGTTTCATCAGAGAAGGTATCGAAGAGGCGATGAATAAGTTTAATTAATCGACCATTAATTTTGACAACTAAACCAAAGCTGACATGAATACCTTAATAACCTATTTAGTTCCGGCTGCGGGTGTAATAGCTCTGCTCTACACCTATCTAAAATCATCCTGGGTTAACAAACAGGATACCGGTACCAAAAAGATGTCTGATATCAGTTCTCATATTCAAAAGGGAGCGATGGCATTTCTCAAAGCTGAATACAAAGTTTTATCAATTTTTGTTATTTCTGTTGCCATTCTCCTGGGTGTTACAGCAAACCCCGAAACCTCTCACTGGCTGGTTTCTGCATCCTTTGTAGTAGGAGCTCTATGTTCCGGACTGGCAGGATTTATCGGGATGAGAGTTGCCACCAAAGCAAACGTCCGAACAACCAATGCTGCCCGTGAAAGCCTCGGGAAAGGATTAAATATTGCATTTGCCGGAGGTTCTGTGATGGGACTCGGCGTTGTTGGCCTGGGTGTTCTTGGCTTAGGTGTCCTGTTTTTGTTTTTCGGTGATATGTTCGGAACCGGAACTGCAGCTGATGTTAACAAAGTATTGGCTGTTGTAACCGGCTTTTCTTTTGGAGCTTCATCGATCGCCCTATTTGCTCGTGTCGGCGGCGGTATTTATACCAAAGCAGCCGATGTTGGTGCTGATTTGGTAGGTAAGGTTGAAGCCGGTATCCCGGAAGACCACCCACTAAATCCCGCTACTATTGCGGATAATGTAGGTGATAATGTGGGCGATGTTGCCGGAATGGGTGCTGACCTTTTCGAATCTTACGTTGGTTCTATCATTGGTACAATGGTTCTGGGTGCTGCTTTTATGGCGAACCCTGAATGGGCCGATAACTTCAACGGACTTTCTGCAGTGCTACTCCCCCTTGTTCTGGCGGGAACCGGAATTTTAACTTCCATTTTGGGAACATTCTTTGTACGCGTTAAGGAAGGCGGCAATCCACAAACGGCGCTGAATATCGGAGAATTTCTTTCTGCTGCTGTCATGCTGGTCGCATCTTGGTTCCTTATCCACTGGATGCTCCCTGAAAGCTGGGTGTTTAACGGCGTTGAATATACACCGAGCGGTGTTTTCTGGGCTACCATCTTTGGGCTCGCTGCAGGACTCCTTATCGGTTTGATTACCGAACACTATACGGGAACAGGTACCGGTCCGGTAACAGGAATTGTTGAACAATCTTCTACGGGAGCCGCGACAAACATTATTGCCGGAGTCGGCGTTGGGATGATCTCAACAGCGATCCCTATTGTGATTATTGCTACTGCTATTATCGGAGCCTATGAACTGGCGGGCCTTTACGGAATCGCAATCGCCGCTGTCGGTATGCTCTCAAACACCGGTATTCAGCTGGCTGTAGATGCATACGGTCCCATTTCTGACAATGCAGGCGGTATCGCTGAAATGTCTGAGCTGCCCGGTGAAGTACGCGAGCGTACCGATAAGCTAGACGCTGTTGGAAATACTACTGCCGCTATCGGTAAAGGTTTTGCAATTGGGTCAGCTGCACTTACCGCCCTTGCACTTTTTGCAGCTTTCATTACTTCCTACAACGCTACTCACGAAGTAGCGCTTACGGGAATTGACATTACTCGACCTACCGTGATGGCTGCATTATTTATCGGTGCTATGCTTCCGTTCCTCTTTTCTGCTCTTTCCATGAAAGCCGTAGGACGAGCAGCGATGTCAATGATCGAAGAAGTTCGCCGACAGTTCAATGATATCCCTGAACTTCGCGCCGGACTTGATGCTATGAGTCGAAACGAAGGAAAGAAGCTCGAAGAATGGTCTGAAGAAGATCAGACAATCTTTGAAACAGCAACCGGAAAAGCTGAATATGAAAAATGTGTAGCTATTTCCACTACCGCTTCACTTCGCGAAATGATTGCTCCCGGTGTTCTTGCAGTTGCTGTTCCGGTTGCATTCGGATTCCTCGGAGGCCCTGCAATGCTTGGCGGCCTGTTAGCAGGTGTTACGGCATCCGGTGTTCTGATGGCACTTTTCCAATCTAATGCGGGCGGTGCCTGGGATAACGCAAAAAAAATGATCGAAGAAGGCTTTGAATACAACGGCGAAATTCTCTCGAAAGGATCAGAGGCTCACAAAGCTGCTGTTGTCGGTGATACCGTAGGCGATCCATTTAAGGATACCTCCGGACCTTCACTCAATATTCTTATTAAGCTGATGTCGGTTGTTGCACTTGTTATCGCAACAATGATTTAAGCTAAAAAGACTTAACATTCTAAGCCCTGCAGCTGTTAGTTGCGGGGCTTTTTTATTTAAGCCCTAATCAAACCCGCAGGGTTTATTCATGTTATAAATTTTGTTTAATGCGTAATTCGTAATGCGTATCTTGGGCTTCACGCATCACGAAATACGCATTAGCTCCTATGGATATATTCAAACTCTTTTTCAATCATGATCAACGACTGGATAAACTGGCCAAACGCAACGCCAACAAGACTAAAAAGGAAGTTGAGGCTACGCTAGATGATTTTATGAAGCCGGATCCCACCTATTCCAAGTTTTATATTACCGGCACGCGATTGGAAGATGAAGAGTTTGGCCTGGATACCTTGGAAAAAAGTGAGCAAGTAATTACTCAACTCAATGCGGCACTATCCAACCGCACATTTTTTACTCCGTCGGGACCTGTTCAATCACTGGCCAAAGCTCTTACTTCCATAGATATAGGTGAGGCCATAATCATCAGCGAAAAGGATGGAGATTACGATTTTGAGGAATTGGCTATCGATGAAGAATCCAACGTTGGCCATAAAAAAGATGAACTGCGGCTCATTCTCAAATCGGGTGCCTGGGTGTTATACAAAGAGCAAGCCCATCATGGATACGACCTTCACCTGTTTTCAATGGAAAATATTTATCCGATACTTTTTGAAAACCTAAAGGAGCTGGTAGACGAGGAGTTCCGCTTTTTTAGCATCAATAGTAAGAGAATGGGGTCAGAACGCCATTTCTATTTTGAAACATGGTCACTTGACAAACCACCTCACGGCGCCGAAGAGGTATTCCCGGAAACTGTTTTATAACAGCTTCAAAAGTCATCAGAAGGGTTTCAACCCCACAGCCACCATAAAAGCACACCCGATTTTTTAAAATATCCTCTCTTTTTGTTATATAGCACTTAACGTTGTTAAGTATTTTCGGGGTTTAATGATTTTTATAAAATATTTGGGATTGGCTTTATTATTAAACTTTGAGTTAAATTAATACCAACGGGATGTACATTTTTAACACATCTATGGACTATATATAGTATTTCAACCTCCACAAAACCTATGATTAATATGAATAGATCGATTTATAAAAAGTTATTCACTTTGGTGTTTATAACTTTTTTCTCATTAGTCTGGACAAATAATAGTACTGCTTATACCTTCTTGGATAAGCTGGACACAGAGATCACCGGTACGGTTGTTGATGCCGATGACGGTTCCCCGCTGGGGGGTGTAAACGTCAGTGTCAAGGGAAAGGTAACAGGGACTTCTACCGGAACGGATGGAAATTTTTCTCTGGATATACGTCAGGATCCTCCCCTTACTCTAGTTTTTACAATGATTGGATACACTACACAAGAAGTCGAAATCACCGAAAATACAGTATCAGATCTGAGGGTTGAGCTCTCGGAAGCTGCAATTGTAGGTGAGGAAGTGGTGGTATCTGCTTCTCGGGTTGAACAAAGTATCCTTGAGTCTCCGGTAACCATCGAAAAAATAGATGCTGTCGGAATTCAGCAATCTGCTTCGCCAAGTTTTTATGGATCACTGGCAAACCTGAAAGGAGTCGATTTCAGTACTCAGAGCATCACCTTCAAATCTGTAAACACACGTGGTTTTAATGCCAATGGAAATACACGTTTTGTACAGCTTATTGACGGTATCGACAATCAGGCGCCCGGACTGAATTTCCCTGTAGGTAACGTTGTGGGGATTCCCGAGCTCGATCTTGAAAGTGCGGAGCTGATTCCCGGAGTAGCTTCTGCGCTATATGGCCCCAACGCATTAAATGGCATTTTGCTGCTCAACAGTAAAAGTCCTTTTGAATACCAGGGACTATCCGCACAGGTTAAGACGGGACTTAATCATCTGGATTCAAACGTTGAAGAAAATCCACAATTCTATCAGGATTATGGATTGCGCTATGCCAACAGTGTAAATGACAAATTTGCCTATAAGTTCAATTTCTCCTATTTGCGGGCTAAAGATTTTGTTGCACAAGATTATCGGGATATGGGTCCCTCCACTTTTGGAGCGGTTGAACGCAGTACTTTTACAGAACCTCCTACCCGCGATGGGAGTAACCGCGTATATAACGGTGTGAATGTGTATGGAGAACAACTGCTCACCATCGGTCAAATCGCAGACCAACAGATAGCTGCCGGAAATGAGGATGTAGAAGCCATTCGCAGTTTGCTCCCGGATGGCGAAGCTGGCGCCTTCACTCCCACCGGTTTTACCGAAGCCTCTTTTGTGGATAACACCTCGGAAAGCCTAAAGTTGGGCGGTGCCCTTCACTATAGAGTAACGGAAGATTATGAGGTGCTTGGCCAATTTAACTGGGGCGCGGGAAGTTCGGTATATACGGCAAACGACCGTTTTGTTTTAGATGACTTTAACATCTGGACGGCGAAAGCGGAGCTCAGAAATCCCAACTTCTTTGTTCGGGCATACACCACCCGGGAAGATGCAGGCGATACCTATGCAGCAAACACTGTCGCTACCCTCATTAATGTGGAAACATTTATACCGGCTTACTTCCAGACTTTTGCCAATGCCCGTACTCAGGGAGCCAGTATTGAGGAGGCACATGCCGCAGCACGAGATGCAGGCAACGCGGCTCAACCGCAACCGGGCAGCGATCAGTTTGAAAATCTCTTTCAGCAGTTTAGAAGTACGCCTATTTCTGAAGGCGGAGCACAATTCCTGGATAAATCGGGTCTCTGGCACGCTGAGACAAAATACAATTTTGCAGACTTGATCGATCCTTCTACAGTAGAATTGATTGCCGGAGCTAATGTTCGACGGTATGATCTCAATTCTGAAGGGACGTTATTTGCGCTTCAGGATAACGGTGAGGAATTTAATATCGATGAGTTCGGAGCTTATCTGCAGGCGTCCAAAACACTGGCAAATGATAAGCTGAATCTGCAAAGTGCCCTGCGTTATGACAAAAATGAATATTTTAAAGGACAACTTAGTCCGAGGTTTTCCGCTGTATTCACAGTGGCGGATAACCACAATATCCGGGCTTCGTTCCAGCGAGGATTCCGAATCCCCGATACTCAAACGCAGTTTATTGACCTGGATGTTGTTACGCGCCGACTGATCGGTAGTAACCCCGCCCTGGTGGATCGCTATAACTTCGAAACTAACACTGTGTACCGGCTAGAAAGTGTGGAAGAAGCTCGCGCAGCTTTAGCAGCCGGAGAAAACATAGACAACGCCCGGGACCGTTTAGAGCCGGTCGAGTTTGAAGAATTCAAAACCGAAAAGGTGAATACCTTTGAAGTGGGATATAAAACACTGATTGGAAATCGCCTCTTCTTTGATGCTTATTACTATTACAGCGCCTATGAAGATTTCATTGCCGAAATCAGTTTTACACAAGCGGTTGATATTACTGATAATGATACGCGGGATGGCTACGATCCTGTTCCGGGATTAGAAGCTAACGAACGTGAAGAAGCAATTATAACCGGTAATTTTCCTGATGATAACGGACGCCTACAGAACTACGGTTTTGATATCAATGCTGACGGTAAAGTAGAAGCTCACGGATTTGCGGCTGAAGCCAAGTACGTGCTGAGCGGCGGCTTTTCGCTAGGCGGTAACTTTGCTTTCAATAAGCTGATATCTCAGCAAGACCTGATCGATCAAGGATTCCGCGCCAGCTACAACACTCCAAAATGGCGATACAATATAAACCTTGAAAACCGAAGACTGACGGACCATTTCGGTTTCAACATTGTTTATCGCTGGCAGGATGCATTTTTATGGGAGTCCTCTTATGGAGCAGGGATTATAGATGCTTACGGTACGCTGGATGCTCAAGTCAGCTACAAAGTACCGTCGCTTAATACCACCGTTAAACTTAGCGGCAGCAACATTCTCAATAAGCATCACACAACCTCATTCGGTAACCCGCGCTTGGGAGGCATCTATATGATCTCCTTTACCTTTGATCAATTCATGAATTAAACAACTGACACCATGAAACTTTTGAAAACAACATCTTTACTACTATTTGCACTGTTTTTTGCCTTCGCCTGTGAAAACAGCTTCGATTCACTTGTAGATGAGCGGCTGGAAAATAATCCACCGCCATCCGAGGAGCCGCTTACCGGGGATTCAGGTTCTGCTGATTTCAGCAACTATGTAGCAATCGGCAACTCCCTTACCGCCGGTTTCATGGATGCGGCACTTTACAACCTGGGGCAAGAAAATTCTTTGCCTGCCCTTTTAGCACAACAAATGACCTATGCCGGTGCTCCCGAGGAGTTTAATCAACCTGATATTAATTCGGAGTTGGGTTTTAATACTTCTGTAGAGCAACCCGAGGGCGGTCCCATACTTGGACGATTTAAACTAGACACCGATATTCCCGGGCCCTCCCCCACGGTAGGCGGAGATGAAATAACCCCTTACGAAGGAGAAGCCAGTAATCTAAATAACTTCGGCGTGCCGGGCATCGTAGTAGGGCAGCTTTTAACTTCAGATACAGGCAATCCCCAAGCCGGAGCTGCTTATAATCCCTTTTATGCTCGATTTGCATCTGCCCCGGGTTCTTCAACAATTCTGGAAGATGCAATATCTGCTCAACCGTCATTTTTCACCTTATGGATTGGGAACAATGATGTACTGGGTTATGCGATATCCGGGGCTTCCGACCCTAGCTTATTGACATCGGAGACAGATTTTCAAAATCAGTATAACGCTGCTATCGGCTCACTCCTGGGCAATACTCAGGCAGACGGAGTATTAGTGACCATTCCTCCGGTTACAACAATCCCTTTCTTTCGGGCAATACCTTACAACGCAATTGAATTAAGTGCAGAAGAAGCTGAGCAGCTTAATCAAGGATTAGCCGGTGTAAATGATGCACTGGATGCAGTTGCCGCCAACTTTCAGCAGCATTCACAGGAGGATATGGATGCCAGAAAAATAAATTATCAAGAAGGGAATAATCCCATTTTAGTCAACGATCCAACACTGGATGATCTGGAGGATGAGTTCGATCAGCTGGAGCAAGGTGGGGCCATTAATGCCCAACAACGGGAAGCACTGGTGCCTTACGAGCAATCACGGCCACTTACAGAGGGCGAACTTGTTACTTTATCCGCAGGATCTGTTTTGGGAACGGAATATGACCCTTCTAATGAAAATCCAACTACAATTGGAGCGATTATTCCATTGGGATTTCCAAACCCAGCCAATCCTGATCTCGGCTGTACTCAAGCCCAGGGAGATGAATGTTACCTGACGCTTCCGGAACAGAGCCAGATCCAAGATCGGACAACTGCATTTAATACCGT
>CAZYOD010000046.1:8354-11751 GCA_964648635.1 uncultured Balneolaceae bacterium
ATCGAGGTTATCGAGGATAATTTTGGAGCCAGCATCCCCGAAGTGGACGTACTTCCCCTGCCAAGTGTACAAATTTGTGCGGGCGATTGTGTGAGCCAACAGCAAGGAAAACAGTTGGTAGGCAAAATCAATTACAACCTTTCGCCTATGAGATAAGTACCACAACACGTGATTCTAAACGGGCTATTTCAAAATGGAGTAGCCCGTTTTTATTTATCCGGTAAGTTTACTAATGATCAATAACCGAGGACTGGATTCCGGATTAAAATCTCTTCCTTGGTAATCCCCGGCTACCTTTAAAATCTTCAGGTTCCGCTTCGACATTTCACTTTTAAACCATTTGAGGCCATAGAGTTTTACTCTTTCGGAGTACGTTCGCGAACCGCTCAAGCCATTGCCGGAAAATTCGATATCCTTGTGAATGGCACCATTCTCTACATATCGTTTGATCTGATAATGAATATCGTGAAACTCTCCCTCTTCTTCGGGCTGGTAACTTCTCTTTACCTTTTCGGCATTAAGATAATCCAAGACAAAAATTCCATCATCTTTAAGCATTTTAACAACGCCGTCTAAAACCAGGGCATTTTCATCATCCTGTTCAAAATAGCCGAAGGTCGTAAATAAATTTACTATGGCATCAAAGGTATCGGGCAACGGATTTCTCATATCCCGCACCTCAAAAGAGACATTATCAAGCCCCAACTCTTCGGCTTTGGAAGTAGCTGTTTTTATGGCCTCGGGGGAAAGGTCCACTCCTTTCACTTGATACCCATGCTGAGCCAGCGTAATCGAATGACGTCCCCGACCGCATCCCAGATCAAGAAGAGATGAACAATTATTGAGTTGCAGTGTCTCTTCTAAGAAGGAAATTAGCTGCCTTGCCTCTTCTTCGTCGCGATTAGAATACAGTTTTTCATACAGTGGACTGTCAAACCACTCTTCAAACCAATCCATAGTTTTTTTTCTAAAATTAAGGTGATTCGCTGCCCCGAATGAAGTAAAAATGCCTGGTTATTGCAAACCTCATAGATTTATTTTCTGATGATTTCGAAACCCTGCGGGCAGTTTTGTATCTTCCGCTGAATTTAAAAAATATTGAGCATGACCTTTATTGAAAAACTAAAATCAGCAATACAAAAATCCAGCTCTACCTTGTGCGTAGGATTGGATCCAAACCTTGTACTACTTCCTGATGCCATCAAGAATCAGGAAATCTCCTCTCCCGAAAAAGTTGAGGTATTCCTAAAGAAAGTAATTGATGTGACGGCAGAATTCTGTGCCGCTTACAAACCCAACCTGGGCTTTTTTGAAGCCTTGGGCGCCGACGGCTTGGATACTTTTGCAACTATTCTGGATTACCTACCCGATGATAAAATTGTAATTGCTGATGCAAAACGTGGAGATATCAGCTCTACCGCCGAACACTACGCTAAGGCGTTTTTCGAGCAATTTAATGTAGATGCCATTACCTTAAATCCGCTTATGGGATTTGAGACGCTGGATCCTTTTTTGCAGGATTCTTCAAAAGCTGTGTATGTTCTTACGTTGACTTCCAATCCCGGTGCCCAAGATATCTTTCTCCAAAGACTATCCGGCGGAAAGTCACTTTCCAGCTATATTTCCCGTCGGCTTAAAGAAAAACAGGCGCAAAGCGATTCTGCTATCGGCATGGTGGTAGGAGCAACTAAAGCCAAACAGTTAGAGCCGGTCATTACTAATTTTTCGAAATCGCCATTGTTGATTCCGGGAGTAGGTAAACAGGGCGGCTCGGTTAAAGCATTGGCTGATGCCTTGGCAAATCACAGCGGAATCCCGCTCGTCAACTCCAGCCGGAGTATTATCTATGCCGGAAACGATTTAGAGAACTGGGAACAAGCTATTGCTGAATCCGCAAAAAATTTAAAAACTCGTTTATCTCCAATTACTGAACGCTATGTCTGATAAGAAAAAAACGGTTATTGTATTTACTGACGGTGCTTGCAGCGGAAATCCCGGTCCGGGCGGATGGGGAGCTCTCCTGCAGTGGAATAAAAAAGAGCGTGAAATTACGGGAGGAGCAAAAGATACCACGAACAATCGAATGGAGATGCGCGCCGTAATTGAAGCGTTGAAGGCGCTGAATCAACCCTGTCACGTAAAAATCCACAGTGATAGTGCTCTTATTGTGAATGCGTTTAAGCAGGGATGGGTAGACGCTTGGCTCAAGCGAGGGTGGAAAAAGGCGAATAAAAAACCGGTTGAAAATCAAGATCTCTGGGAAGAAATGCTTACGGCTATGCAACCCCACGATGTAGAATGGATCAAGGTGAAAGGTCATGCCGATAATGAGCGTAACAATCGGGTTGATCGATTAGCGGTCGAGGCATGCAAGAAATTTCAATAAAAAAAAGTAACGAGTGATGAGTAGCGAGTAAAATTAGGCCCAAATCACTCATTACGCATTACTTATCACGCATTGCCAAAGCTTTCAAATTTGCAAACGGTTTTAAGTTCATATCCGAAAACTCTTTTCGCTGCGCCTTCAGATATCCTGTGATAGCAATCATCGCCGCGTTATCGGTGCAGTAGGCCATTTTGGGGATATGCAGAACGCATCCCATTTCTTCAGCCAGATTTTTTGCTTTTGATCGCAACATTGAATTAGCCGAAACGCCTCCTGCCAGAACAATGGTCTTTACACCTGTATGCTCAACGGCATTTCTAAGTTTTTTTATAAGTACTTCGGTTATAGCTTCGGAAACGCTGGCACAAATATCGCTGAGGTGATCTTCCAAAAACTGCTCTCGATTCTCCTGATCCTCCAGAAAATATTTGACCGCGGTTTTTAATCCCGAGAAACTGAATTCAAAATCATTATCCAGCATCGCCTGCGGAAAATTGTAAAACTGCGGATCACCGTGCTGCGACCGCTCATCAATCTCAGGTCCGGCGGGATACGGCAGGCCCAATATCTTGCCAATTTTATCAAAAGCTTCTCCCGCGGCATCATCACGAGTTTGTCCCAGTAAGTGGTGTTCAAACAGTTCGGGCACATGCACCAGCTGGGTATGTCCGCCGGAAACGGTAAGGGCTACAAACGGATATTCGGGCTGTTCATCAATGAAATTAGCATAAATGTGGGCATCCATATGGTTGACGCCAATGAGCGGCATGTTTCGTGAGAGGCAAAGTCCTTTAGCAAAGCAAAGTCCCACAAGCAGCGATCCCATTAGCCCAGGTCCTTGCGTAACGGCTACCGCATCAATTTCTTCAAGATTTATTCCGGCTTCGTCCAATGCCTGCTGCACGGTGCGCCAGATTGTCTTGTGATGCGCGCGCGAAGCCAACTCGGGCACCACACCGCCATACTGTTCGTGGATGGACTGAGAGGCAATTATATTGGATTGCAGCCCTT
>CAZYOD010000047.1:0-6185 GCA_964648635.1 uncultured Balneolaceae bacterium
GATATTGCCGGAACGCAGAAAGTACCTGCAACCAAATTTTTTATTCAATATAGAAAGCTGAAATAATTTCTTTTGATAGAATTCTAGCAACAGTGGATGTTCTATAAGATGGCTGAGACGCTCGCTTTCTGTTCCCCGAAGCAGATCGTTTAGCTCATCCAGTAAATGAAGAAAGAAGGTATAGTCCTTAGTACGTTTACTTATTTTCTTAATAATGTCATTAGCACTTTTTTCTTTATCTGTTTTTTCGGCATAATTCAAAATTCTAGGAAAGAAATAATTTCGAAACTTTTGTTCATACCTTTCCCAGTACTTCTTCTTTTCTCGAGTCCAAAAAGTATAGATCAATAGGAAAAGGAATAATAAAGCCAATAGGATAAGAAGACCCCAAAGAGCATTAAGGGCAAAATTTAGCTCAAGCATAATTATTAAGCTAAGCTGCTCTTTTTAACAGATTTTTAACTCGAGCAGCAAACTCTTTTGGTTGAAATGGTTTTGTAATATATTCGTCTGCTCTTAAATCAAAGCCTTTTTCGATATCTTTCGACCTGGATTTTGCAGAAACGAGAACAACCTTTGTTGCATCAAAAAGAGAGTTTTCTCGAATCCTCTTTAAAATATCATAGCCATTCATTCCGGGAAGCATGAGATCTAAAATGACAAGGCTTGGAATGTGTTCTTCGGCATACTGCAATCCTTCAATACCATTCGAAAAGCTTTCGATATTCATATCAAACTCACGTTCTAGAAGACGTTCAATTAACATGCGCGTCAATTTATCATCATCTATAACCAGAATTTCATTCTTCGGAAAAGTATTCCATCTTTTATCCCTGTTCTTTTCTCCATATGTACTCATAACTGCCCTTTTTTTAGTGTATAAGCAATATTAGTCTTCACTCCTTGATTAACATATAAATGATTATTAGTAAAACCTAATATTAGTTAAGAAATCTTAATACTTTAGTGTTCCTTAACTTTCTATTAAAAAAAAGAATGGTGATGTTGAATAGATTGCGAACGGCAAATTAACTCTGGTAATATGAAGCGAGTTTTCACTTTATTTTCTTTCTTTTTTCTTATTGGCTATGCTATGTCAATGGCACAAAGTCAACAATCGGTTGATCAACTTTATAAAAAAGCTCGTGCTGCAGCTTTTGATGATAACGATTATGGACAGGCTCGAGAATATGCATACAGTGCAATAAAAAGAAGCCCAAATTATCATGAGGTACGAATCTTTGTAGCCCGTTTATATAGCTGGGATGAAAAGTATGAGAAGGCAAGAGAAGAACTGGGATATGTACTAAGGAAGATCTCCGATCATCGACAAGCTTTATCTGGAATGATAGATGTCGAAAATTGGTCAGGCAATAAGCAAACTGCACTCCAAATCGCAGAACGTGCACTTAAGTATTATCCTGAAGATGTGGAGTTTTTGCTTAAAAAGGGTTCTATACTTTATGATTTGGAAAGCTATAGAGGTTCTGAACAGGTTTACAAAAAAGTTCTCCGGATTTCATCAGGGAATCAAAAGGCCCATAGGGGATTAGAAGCAGCACGGTTAGAGCAGATGATGTACAAGGTTAATTTATCATATCGGTACGATTCTTTTACAGATGTTTTTGATCACTGGCAGTTTTGGGATTTAGGCTTAGCCCGAAAGACTTCGTATGGTCCAATTATTGGGCGGGTTCAGTATGCCCGGCGACTTGGTTCTAACGGGGCGCAATTTACTGTAGATGCCTATCCATCAATCACTAAGGGATTGTATGCTTATATAAGCGGAGGGTATTCCCAGTCGGCAATATATCCTAAATATCGATTGGGGCTATCTGTTTACAAATCTTTACCGTTGTCACTTGAACTGGGAGTTGGTTTGCAATATCTAAGTTTCAATAATTCGCAAACAAATCTCTATACTGCTTCGCTTACTAAATATTTGGGGAGCTATTTATTTGCTATGCAAACTTACTTTGTGCCATCTGAAGATAATAGTTCTAGATCGTTGAGTTTGTCAGCTCGTCGTAATTTTGAAGCGAAAAACGCTTACATAAGCCTCAAGAGCGGGTTTGGTTCTTTATCCACAAACATTCAATTTTCTCAGGATGTACAGACGGCTGACTATAGGTCAATGGTTATCGAGGGGCAGTATCCTATTTTGGGTCGACTATTGTTGGGGGGTAGTTTTGGCTATGATGTTTCCGAATTTCAAAATTATACCAGAAAACGTTTTAGTTCTAAATTATTCATATCGTATAGGTTTTAAATTTACTTAAACGTTGGTATGAATCTTTAAGCTCTTGCGGGGACTTTCTGTTTTCGTTTCCACCGTGCCAAAACAATGCCGAGGACAACAAAAGCCGATCCCACATATTGCAAAAAGGTCAGCTTTTCGTTTAGTAACACCACGCCAAAAATCAGTCCGAGTACCGGCACCAGGTTTTGGTAGGTTGCTGTGTGGACCGCTCCGACAGTTTGCAGGCCGTAATTCCAGATGAGGTAGGCAAGCCCGATCGAGAGGAGTCCGCTGTACACAACCCCGCCATAGGCCGCGGCCGAAATGCTGGTCCATTCCAGTTTTAACATATTCGGTAATCCAATCAAAAAAAGTACAACGCAACCGACGGTGGCCATGACCGCCGAAAACTGGATGGGTGTATATCTGCTTAAAAAAGATTTAGACAGGATAGTGTAACCGCCCCAGACCACAGCCGCGGCAATGATAACGAGGTCACCAATGAATGTATCGGAGTCAAATGAAATTGGATTAGCCCCTCCGGAGACAATAAAAACAATGCCCGCAAAGGCTGCGATAACGCCGATTGTTTTTAGAATATTCATCCGTTCCAATTTAAAAAAGTGACTGAAAAGAGCGACCCAGATAGGAATGGTGCCGAGCATCACAGCGGCGTTGGCTGCGTAGGTATAATCGATGCCGATAATAAAAAGTCCCTGATAAATCAGATTTCCCAGCAGCCCCATGCCCAGCAGAGGAAGCCAATCTTGTTTGGGGATGGTGAACGTTTGGTTGCGATAGATGAGTACAATCCAAATTATGACCGCGGCAAATACAAATCTAAGGCCGTTAAAACTCAAGGGATCGATCTCTGAGAGTGCACTTTTAACGATCGAAAAGTTGAGCGCCCATATGAGGGCTACACCAAACAGGGAAGCCTCTACAATCGTCTTTTTAGAAATATTCAATGGATTACTTTGGGGATTGATAATAGCATCTAAAGGTACAGTTTTATTTCCCAATTCCCTGGTTGTTTTACCCATTTTTTTACGTCACAGTGGAAACTTTGTAACAAAATAAATTGTATAACGTAGTTACGGTTCTTAACTTTGGTCACTTTCTGACTAGTAGTCATTTTAAACAAAATTTTATGGGAACAGAAGAACGAAAAGCACGAGAAAAGGAACGCCGCCGAAACCAAATAATAGATGCAGCTGAAGAGATCATTTTCTCGAAAGGGTTGGAGCAGGCTACGATGGATGAGATAGCTGAGGAGGCCGAGTTAAGTAAGGGAACGCTCTACCTGTATTTCAAAAATAAAAACGAGCTGTACCTGGCAATCACGCAGCGCGGATCAGATATTCTGAACAGCCGCTTTGTGAAAATATTTGCCGGCGGACATGATCATACAGGTATTGAGTTGATACGTTTGCTTGGAGAAACATACCTCAACTTTGTGCGTGAGAATCCCGACTATTTTAAGGCTTTCATGTACTATGAGTCGCTCAGCGACCTGGAAGAGCTGCAAAACAGTGAGTATGCTCAAACCTGTGAAGAGAACCGCCGCGAGGCATTAAACTTTATGATTCGGGCTCTTCAAATTGGTATGCAGGATGGTACGATAGAAGACAGTTACGATCCGAAAGAGCTGGCTGCTGTTATCTGGTCGAGTACCCGCGGCATTACAACAATGAGCCACATGGCCGGTGTGGGGCACCATTTTAAAATGCTCGATGAAATGAACATTACTGTTGGTTCACTTTTTGAAAGTTTTCTGAAACTTGTAGGAACTGGAATCGCTACTGTTGAGGCAAGGGAAAGCTGGATGACTGATAGTCAGAAAATTGAAACAACTGAAGGATAGGCGCGTAAAACACGCCCTTAAATTTGGGTAAAATAATCGATAAAAAGATTTTAAAGATCATTATGCAGATGAATTTACCTCCTGTTTTAAGAAGATGTTTTAAGGCAGCGGGACTCATAACTATTGGAGTTATTTTTAGTGCTTCTGCAGTACTGGCGCAAGATACAGACACAATATCTATTTCTGATGCGGTCGGATCTGAAAAGCAGTTAGACCTTACCGAAACTATTCAGGTTGCTCTGGCCAACAATTCCGATATCAAGCGTTCGCTATTGAGTCTTAGGGGAGCAGACGAACAGGTACGGATCGCTTGGAGCGAAGTGTTACCGGATATCACCGGATCGGCAACCTACACGCGAAACTTGGAGATACCCGTCAATTTTGTGCCGGCCACCTTTTTTGATCCCGATGCTCCTTCCGGAGAACTTGTGCCGCTGCAGTTCGGAACCGATAATAACTGGCAGGGCGGACTTTCGGTGGAGCAAACTCTGTTTAGAGGAGAAGCAATTATTGGAATTAGTAGCTCCAAGCTTTTTAAAGCTGCACAGGCCGAAAATATGAGGGCTAATACACAACAGATCGTAACTCAAACCCGATTGGCCTATTATAATATATTGGTTGCCGAGGAGCAGCTCCGGCTGCAAGAAGCAACTGTGGAGCGGCTTGAGATAAATCTTGCTGAGAACCGCTCGAGACAAAAAGCAGGACTCATAGACGAGTATGCTGTTTTACAGGTGGAGGTGCAGTTGAGTAATCAGGAGCCGCAGCTTACACAAGCCCGCTATGATGTGGAGCAGGCGTATCGCGAGCTTAAGGTTGTGTTGGGAGTTCCTTTGGATCTCGAATTTTCAATACAGGGAGATCTGAGTTTTTATGATGTCACCTCTGAACAGGCGATGCAAGAAATTAATGATAACCTGAAGAAGATTGATAGAATGACGCCTTTCCAGTTTCAACCATCGAAAGATGTGATGGATATCGCAACCGATCTGCGGGGCGATATTCGTGTGCTGGAAAAGCAAAGTGATCTTAAGGATCGTGAGATAAAAGCTATTCAGAGTCGATTTTTACCTACAATTACGGCCAATTATAATTTGAATTGGTCGGCGGCGCAGGCGGGTAACCCGGTCTTTTTTGGAACGGGTGAAACCCGAGCCCGGGCCCAAACGCTGGGGTTTACGTTCAGCCTCCCGATTTTTCAGGGATTTGAACGGTCTGCCAATTTGAGTATCGCTAAAATTGAGAAAAAGGATCTGGAAGAGCAGCAACGGGCTGCAGAGCGATCAGCAAAAAATGAGATTCAGTCAGCCCGTGAATCATTGAACCAAGCGATTGAAACGGCTCCGGCGCGCGAACGGGCACTTGACTTAGCACAAGAAGGATATGACAGAGCCAAAGTCCGACTGGAAAATGGCCTGGGTTCGCAGCTGGATGTTACAAATGCCGAACTGCAGCTCAGAGAAGCAGAAGCAAATTATGCTCGTATGGTCTATAACTATCTCTCTGCAAAAGCACAGTACGATCAGGCTGTAGGTATGGTTCCATTTGTAAATAGTGACAAGCCGACATTAAATGATTAATACAATTAGTACTATGAACAAGCAAGTTATACTCACAGGAATTTTAGCAATTGCTTTGTTGGTGGGCTGCTCGGAGGAAGAGCAGGCTACCGAAGAGGTGTTGATTAAAACGGTTAATGTGGAAACACGGATTGTGGAGCCACAAAAATTTGAACGCTATTTGAAGCTGGTAGGAACTGTTGAAGCGCAGAATGATGTGCGTATTTCTGCAGAGGTTACCGGACGCATAATGGAATATTATGTTGAGCAGGGCGACCAGGTCCAAAAAGGGGAGCCGATACTTAAAATTGATGATTCGCAGCTGGTTCGTGAGCGACAGCGGTTAGAGGCAGCTACATCACAGTCTCGTGAGAATTATGAGCGGCTGAAGCGACTGTACGAGCAGGAAAATGTAGGCTCGGAAATTGATTATCTGAACGCGAAATATACTTATCAGCAGAACGAGGCTTCACTGGAATCGGTAAAAGAAAATATAGCTAAAACGAGTGTAACTGCTCCATTT
>CAZYOD010000047.1:6285-11692 GCA_964648635.1 uncultured Balneolaceae bacterium
GGAATATAAAGTTGACATGATTGCTAATGTGATGGTTCAAACGCTCCAGGAAGAAAAAGCGATTGTCGTAGGAAAGGAATATATCTTCCAAACTGAAGGACAAGATGTTATTTATACGGTAGATGAAAATGAGGAGGGTGAAAAGGTCGCTCGGATGAAGCCCGTTACACTGGGAGCTTCATATAAAAATGAGGTGGTTATTACTGGCGGGCTTAAAGCCGGTGAGCAACTGATTACGGTGGGCTCTTCATTTCTGCAGGATAACATGCGGATAAACATCGTAAATGAAAGAGAAGGCAAATTCACCCAACAAAATTAAAGAGGCTGCTTAAATACTGCTAACCTTTGGAAGAAGTAAGCAGTATTTGTGCAATATCAGGTAGGAAAAAGTACAATGAATAAAAAAGAAACTGAAAGCAACAGATATCCCGGAAATGGAAAGAGCGGGGCAGAAAATCAGAAAGAATTCGGTCTTTCATCATTTTCTATTAACAACCGGATAAGTGTTTTGGTAATGGTGGTGTTGGTGGCCATCATGGGTATTCAATCGTATTTGAATATCCCGAAAGAGTCTTCGCCTGATATTACGATACCGAATATCATGGTGATTACCACTTATCCCGGGGTTTCTCCCGAAGATATGGAGAGTCTGATTACACGCAAGCTCGAAGATGAACTGAGCAACATTTCCGATATCAAGGAGATGACATCGACAACGGCCGAAGGCTATTCCAATATCAATATCGAATTTAGTTCGGATATCGTTATTGAGGATGCGCTGCAAAAGGTGCGCGAAAAAGTGGACCTGGCCAAGCCCGAATTGCCGTCGGAGGCAGAAGATCCCATTATCCAGGAAATAAACTTTTCGGAATTTCCGATAATGCAGGTTAATATTTCGGGGCAGTATGGGCTGGTTCAGCTCAAGCAGGTGGCCGAAGATTTGCAGGATCAAATCGAAGCGATACCTTCGGTACTTGAAGTGAATTTGGCGGGCGGACTCGAACGCGAGGTGAAGGTCGATGTAAATCTTCCGAAGCTAAAATATTATGGGCTGACATTCAGCGATGTTATTGCCGCCATCCAGCGCGAAAACGTAACGGTTCCGGGCGGCAATATCGATGTGGGGATCAAAAAATTTCTGCTTCGTGTTCCGGGTGAGTTTGATGAAGTGGAACCTATTGAAGATATCGTCATCGATGCCCCGGAAGACAAGCCCATCTATATTCGCGATCTCGCATCGGTTTCTTTTGGATTTAAAGAGCGGGAAACTTACGCCGAGCTGAATAATGATCCGGTAATTTCGCTGTCAGTGGTGAAGCGGAGCGGAGAAAATATTTTGGAGACCTCATCTGCCGTGAAAAATATCTTGGAGGATGAATTGCCGAACCTGCCCCCCACAACTCATTTCGAGATCACCTCTGATCAGAGTAAAGATATCAACTCAATGGTAAGCAGTCTGGAGAATAATATTATTTCCGGATTGTTACTGGTGGTAGGTATCCTGCTCTTTTTCCTTGGGGTACGCAATGCCTCTTTTGTGGGAATTGCGATTCCGATGTCCATGTTTTTGTCATTTATTGTTCTCAGCAGTTTGGGCATGACGATGAACATGATTGTGCTCTTTTCGCTGATTCTGGCGCTCGGTATGCTTGTGGATAATGCCATTGTGGTGGTAGAAAATATCTATAGGTATATCGAAGAAGGTTTTGACAATTTTACCGCCGCCAAAAAGGGGACGGGAGAAGTAGCTCTGCCTATTATCTCGGGTACGCTGACAACACTTGCCGCTTTTTTACCGCTGTTATTTTGGCCGGGTGTGGTAGGAGAATTTATGAGCTATCTACCATTAACATTAATAGTTACGCTCAGCAGCTCATTGTTTGTGGCACTCGTAATAAACCCGGTGCTTTGTGCCCTGTTTATGAACCTCGAACAAGGTGAGGGTGGCAGGGACAAGCCGAAGATGACCCGGCGCGGAAAACTATTTGTAGCATCAGCAGCCGGTCTTATTCTGTTGATTGGATTGTTCAATAGCGTTCTGACGTGGGCCATGCTTTTTGTGAGCGGTCTTATTCTTTGGTTGTTAAATCGTTATGTGATGAATCCGCTCGGCACCTGGTGGCAGCGAGAGGGTTTGGATATGGTTTTGGAAAAATATGAAAAAATGCTCCGCTGGTCGCTGGATCACAGCAAAAGCATTGTGGGAATTTCATTTATGATATTGATTTCCAGCTTTTTTGTTTTCTGGATGTTCAATCCCGGTGTGGAGTTCTTCCCCGAAGATATTCCGCCATCACGGGTTTATGTCCAGGTAGAAGCGCCGGTAGGAACCAATGTTGATTTTACGAAATCCATTGTGGATACCATTGAAAATAAGGTGCCCGATATTCCCAACCGTAAAGATATCGAATCTCTTCTCAGTACTTCGGGATCCGCCATAACCGCCGATCCGTTTTCGGGACAGGGTAACTCCTCTCACTTGGGAACGATAGTGCTGAACTTTGTTGATTATCAGCAGCGCGAAGGCTCGAGCTTTGATGCCCTGGAGTATGCCCGCAGTACCTTTGGCCGTGGAATTGCCGGAGCCGAGGTGACGGTCGAAGAAGAGCAGCAGGGTCCACCCTCGGGCAAACCGATAAACCTTGAAATTTCGGGTAAGGACATGCACGAACTCGAGCGTATCTCGGAAGATGTTATGTCGATCCTCGAGAATAACTCCGTGTACAGCAAATTGGATGGTTTGGAGTCTGATCTGCCCGAGCCGAGCCCCGAAATCCATATAGCTGTAGATCGCGAAAAAGCAGCGGTCTTCGGATTATCCACGCAGGATATCGGGAATACGGTGCGTCAGGCTATTAACGGGGTGGAAGCCTCGGAATATCGTGATGGCAAAGATGAATACGAAATCGTGGTGCGGCTTGATGAAGAATTTCGAAATGATCTCAGTGCCTTACAAGATCTTACCGTTGTAGATGAGGAACGACAAATCCCGCTTTCAAGTGTGGCTTCCTGGGATGCTGACGAAGGACTTGGAGGGATCAAGCATAAAGATCAGGAGCGCGTGGTTACTGTAATGGCGGATGTGCGCTCCAAGTATAACCCAAATGCGGTACTGCAGGAGGTGCAAACAGTGCTGGATGATTATGTCAGCAATATGCCGGCCGGTTACGATACCCGGTGGACGGGAGAGCGGGAGGAGCAGCAAGATGCTATAGACTTCCTTTCGATGGCTTTTATAATTGCACTCTTCCTGATGGCCTTTATTCTGATCTCGCAGTTTAATTCGGTAAGCAAGCCATTCATAGTGATGACGTCGGTGATTATGTCCACAGCCGGCGTATTTTTTGGATTAACGTTTTTCCAGATGCCCTTTGTTATTATTATGACGGGCATCGGAGTGATCTCGCTGGCGGGAGTGGTCGTGAATAATGCCATTGTGCTAATCGATTATATCGATATCCTGCGAACCCGCGATAACATGCCGCTCTATGAAGCACTTGTTAAGGGTGGTAAGGTCCGTTTCCGTCCTGTCATTCTCACAGCTCTGACCACAACGCTTGGCTTAGTGCCGCTGGCAATTGGCTTTAATCTCGACTTTATCACGCTTGTGAACGCACCGGCAGAGTTCTTCACTAACATCGGTGAATATTTGTATTGGGGCGGCGAGCAAGCTGCCTGGTGGGCTCCGATGGCTATTGCCGTTATTAACGGGCTGATCTTTGCTACATTCCTCACGCTTATTTTAGTGCCTGTGCTGTACTACTTGTTCGAAAAAGGACGCCGCAGTGTAAATGTTTTCTTCTTCGACGAACGAGATCCCGGTATTATCGCTTCCACTTCCGAAGCAAACGGAAAGCAAAAGAAACACCACAGTACCGAAGAATCTGTTTCTATTCCCTAAGCATCATAATCCCTAGTGGAGTCCGGAATGATATTCCGGGCTCTTCTTTTTTTGATTAAATCCCGTTACTCATAATTATCCCGGGAAATAACCGGCGCTAGAACCTTTGGTTTGTTTTTTGGTAAAGGTGATACGGAAGGAAGTTCCATTTTGTGTATCAAGTTCAATATCTCCGTCGATCTGATCAATGAGTTTTTTTACCAGGGTTAATCCTAATGTATTGGCATTTCCCAACCCATCAAAGTTGAACCCGATCCCATCATCAGATATTTGCAAATGAACAGTATTATCTTTTTGCTGTAATTCAAGTGCGACCGTTCCGGTTTCGGAATTTGGAAACGCGTGTTTAAATGAATTGGTGATAAGCTCATTAATCAGCAGTGCACAGGGTATTGCCTGATTAATATTGAGGTTTATATCTTCTGTGTCCAGGTTAATATCAATATTGTCAGATTTTTCCGGGAAGGTTTCGAGTAATGAGGTTGTAAGCTTTTCGATATACTTTCCGAAAGAAATATTTGCGAAATCTCCCAAAGAGTAGAGCGTTTCGTGGATTAGAGCCATTGAGTGGATACGCATCTGGCTTACGGAAAGGATGTTTTTTAGCTGGTCGTCGTCGCTATTAAACATTTCGAGCTGCAGCAGGCTGTTGATTATGGCTAAGTTGTTTTTAACCCGATGATGTACCTCTGCCAACAGTACATCTTTTTCTTTCAGAGCGGCTTTTAATTTTTCTTCACTCTTTCGCCGGGCTGTTACATCCTGCATGGTTCCCGAAACCTCAATAGGATTACCTTCGTTGTCGAAATGTACTTCGGCTCGTTCGTGAATATACGCTATCGAACCGTCCGGTTTCTTAATTTTAATTTCTGTATCCTCCCATTTCTTGCCCTCCTTTATACGTTTTATAATATTATTGACCTTTTCCAGTTCACTTTCGGGCAGCAATTTCCTGTAGTTTTCGATGGTTGGGTTAAATGTCTGTTTATCAAGACCATAGATTTCGAATACTTCGTCCGACCAGTGAAGCTCATTTGTGGATATATGCCAGGTCCAACTACCCATCTTTCCAATACGCTGGGCTTCTTTCAGTTTGTGTTCTTTTTGTTCTAGTTCTTCTATAGCCTGTTTTTCATCGCTGATATCTATGCCTATACCTGTGGCATAAGTCTCTTCATCAATCTGATAACGAAATGCAACCAAGAGAATGGGTGTAATTTTACCTTCTTTGGAAACGAAGTTAAGCTCAGTGCGGGCATATCCTTTTTTGAAAACTTCTTGGACTGCACTTTTAGCTTTATCATGGTCTTCCGGGTCGATAAAGTTTGTGTATGACTGATTCTTGGTTTCTTCGGGTTTTCGGTTTGCAACATCAACTAAATTATTATTCCATTTTTTTATTTGTCCTTTTTCATCTATGAGAAAGAAAATGCCCGGCAGGTGCTGAATAATATTTTCGGTAAGCTTTGCTTGTTTGAGAAAACGCTGTTCTGATCGTTTGCGACG
>CAZYOD010000048.1:0-11678 GCA_964648635.1 uncultured Balneolaceae bacterium
AATGCCCGAGTGGCGGAATTGGTAGACGCGCCGGATTCAAAATCCGGTGGCCATTGCGGTCGTGTCGGTTCGAGTCCGACCTCGGGTACATTATAAAGCTCTCTAAGTCCAAGCTATTATCAAAAAACAGTGGGTTTCACACCTCATCCACTACTCCTCATATCCTCAGTCAAGAAACTGCTTCAGCATCCGGTGAGACAGAACTGAGGAATGAATTAGCGACTAAAGAACAAATCACCCCGAACGGCAGATAACCTGCATAACCAAGCAGCGGCATTTCGAACAGGTGAAATCGATCAACGGCGGGAATAGTATATACCCATTTTGCCAGGCTGTGCAGATTCCACATTTCCCAAAAAAATCCGCAAATTAAAGCCGCACAGGCAGAGGTCCACACCAATGTCCAGTCGCCCTGTGCCATATCCTGCAGCATGGGATTCAGATAATCGTTCCAGCGCTGGTAGGTTATCCACAGCAAGCCGGGCAGAATCCAGACCAGCGGAAAGGTAAGATTGGGTTTCCATCCCATGAGAACTAAGGCTAAGAGGCTCGCTATTCCGATACCTCCCCATACGGTTTTGGATGTCAGCCACGGCATTGGGGAAAAGTCCGAATAACCGGCAGCAAACATATTCGTTCTGAGTAAGATATACTGCACACTCATTACAGCCGGCAATACGGTGGAAAAAGCCAAGGTTGCCTCGGTGAAATACTGTCCGCCTCCTATTTCCGAAATCCCGATGTAATACCAGTTTTGGACGAAGCGGTTCAAATATTCAAACGCCCACCAAAAGATAGCACTAACCGGAAACAGAAGTCCAAAATACAATGGACGCGAAGTCAGTAAACTGTTACCGGTAAATCGTACTGCCAACGCATTTATCAGGATGATAAAGTTGAACCAGAGGGGAAAAAACGTATAGCGTTGCAACGGTTCAAACCAGTCATAACGAGTCCAGGCCAGTATCCAGAAGAGGACAACCCCTGCTGCCGCAAATCCGCCCCAGACGGGAAAAAGACGTGGAGATTTTTTGTTACCCATCCCTTCTTCATACCTATTCTTTTTCGACAGTCGGCGCCAGAACGGAAATGTAGTAATCATGATAAAGAGGGCAACAATAATGAATACAATCCATGAAAAAGAAGAAACGCCCGGTTCCTTGGTGGCGGGCGGCAAACGCAGGTAACCAACCAGACTATCCCCTTTTAGCAGAACTCCCACAAGCGGTGCTCCCAGAAATACCGCCATCATTGTCAGGGTAGATGTAACTCGCGACATAATAGCTTCTTTTTTAATGGTTTCTCTCTAACAATCGCTGCGAAAATTGAGAGGGAATCTTTCATCACCAAATCACATCAAAACCAAACCTAAATTTTTTAATTCGTCAACTGATTTACAGGAATTCGACAAACGACGCTCGTTCCAATCCCTTTTTGGGTGTTTATTTCTAAATCCCCTCCGATTATACGAGCCCGGTATTTCATACTGCGTAAGCCAATCTCGTTACTCATGGTTTCAGACTTGATAAATCCGCTTCCGTTATCCTTAATACGCAAAGTAAGATGACCTTCGGAAGAAAAAAGATCAACCTCAACATCCTGAGCATTTGCATGTTTGATCGCATTATTAATTGCCTCCTGGGCAATGCGGAACAAGTGAACAGCTGAATCGGAATCAATAAATGATAAATCTTCTGAACTCCCTTTATAACACAAATTAACATCATGTAAGGTAGAAAGTTGTCTCATTAATTCCTGTAAAGCATAATTCAAACCTTCAGATTCAATATTTGGCGGAACTAAGCCATGGGAAAGAGTTCGGGCATGTTCACTGACGGTATTAATCAAATCGACAATCTCTTCTACATCATTTACTTCGGCCCTTTTTCCTGATTTTATCTGTTTTTGTAAGCTTTCGGCCTTCAATTTAGCGACACTAAGCAGTTGCCCTAAATCATCATGCAGATCCTGGCCGATACGCTGGCGCTCCATTTCGCTGATGTTTAAAATTTCCTTTTCCAGCTTTTGCCGGCCTCTGAGATCCCGTCCAATTGCAATAAATGTGGAAAGACCATCATAGGAAAATGAACTTAGGCTAAGTTCGAGAGGTATAATATCCCCCTCCTTCGTTATGTGACGGGCTTCAAAAACAGCTTCGCCTTTTCTTAACACCTCTTTTATACGCTGCTCTATTTTTTCGGTTTCCGTCGTAGCAATATCATATATCGATTTCTGTAACAGCTCTTTCCTGGAATATCCCAACATATTACAGGCCGTGTCATTTACTTCTAAAAATGACTTGGCCTGATAATCTTCACCTATCTGAAATACCAGGATTTGGTCATTGGCCAGTTGAAACAGCGAACGATACCGCCGCTCACTTTCCTTTAGCTTCTCCTCTATTTTTTTCTGATGAGTCACATCAGCAATGGTTCCGAAGATCTCTGTGACTTCCCCTTTTCTTTCTACAATAGGTTCCCAAATGCTGTATAAATATTTTGTTTCTCCCGAACCGGTCTTTATTCGAAACTCACGTTCTTGACGATCTTTTTGTTCACTCAACGCATTATAGGCCGCATCGATCTGATCGATATCATCCGGATGCACCATTTCACGAAACGACTCATAAGATAGAGGATCTTCCTGAGGATCCAGTTCAAATATGCGATAGAGTTCTTCGGAATATTGTGCCTCACCCTTTTCTAGATCCAGTTCAAAGCTGCCAAGCTGTGCCAATTGCTGAGAATGCTGAAGGCTTTGCTGATTCCTCTGAATTTTGTTGAGAGAGGTTCTGTAATAATTGACAAACCATACACTGGCCCAAACCACAATAAGTGCGAAGAAATGATAAGCACCGGATAATAAGAGGTGCTCAGCAGGCGAAAGTATGCCTGTTAAAATGATGAGTAAAGAGGCAACTATACCGGCTGCAAAAGTTATAACTCTTCTTCCCGTCCAATAAGTCGCCATTACTATTAATACATAAGCTGCATCTCCGGATACTCCAAGTGTGAAACGCAAATCAACTAAAAAAGCGGCAACTGAAATAAGGACGACACCAAATAACAGCAATTGTTTTTTAAGAAAAGTGGAATTAGCCATTTCTCTTTTTTTTCGGCTAACCATACAACCTTACCTAAGGATTTTGGTGACCTAACTGCGTTCTGTTTGAAACGCTTGTTAGCTTATACTCTCATTGACGTATTGCAAGTTTTATAACAGTTAATATCGTTAATAATTAAACTCAATAGCAACTTTCCAGGCTCAAGCCGTTTTTTTCCTAGCTTAAGAAAAATGTAAAAAACGCACTTTCGAAAATACTATTAAAGAAAAATTTACACCCCTTCAATTCATAGAGTGATTAAATCAACTTTTGTTACAAAAAATTTTTCCTGCCAAGAAAGCGAAGAGGAACAGTAAAAATTACACGCGTCAGTCAATAAATGACTTTTATAAAATTTACACCTTCACCGGATCAATTTTATCGCTAACTCTATTGACTAGAGCTTGATGCTTAAGCGGTTTTTGAAGAAATGCATCGGCCCCTGCTCTTTCGACTTTTTTAAGAATATCAGAACCACCGTTAGAAGAAATCAGAAAAAAAGGAATGTCCGACCCCTCCGGCTTACTTCTTGCCCGTTCTATTAAATCAAAACCATCCAACACAGGCATATCGATATCCGAGATAATCAAATTGGGGCGATGGTTATCCAGCGCTTTTAGCAGCTTAAAACTGTTTAAAAAAGCTTTTACGACAAATCCTTCTCTAACCAGAGTTTTTTCTAACAGGATGAGCTGAATTTGAGAATCATCAACGATGAAAATTTGAGGTTTCTTCGTATCATTCATAATGGGGTAGTAAAAAGAGAGTAATAGTAAAATTAAGGCAGTCTGTTTATATGATCTGTCAGAAAGATCATGGCAGAATGTAAGCATTCGCCGCTTTTTCCTCGTTTAAAATTCATTAATTAAGCTTTTTCTAACATCCGGTCGATAGTAAACCAAAAGTATTGTGTAATTCTTTTGAATTTCGCATTTTGGTGCAAATTACCCCCAATTTGCACTTAACGACCATGCCAAAGAATACAGAGGCCAAGAAAATCCTCATCGTTGAAGACGATAATACTCAGAAGGTTGTACTTGAACTGATGATAAGTAAAATGGGACATACTGTTATCGGGTCTAGCTCAAAAGGATCACAGGCTATTGAATCAGCACTGCGGATTGGAGCGGTAGATCTTATTCTGATGGATATTAACCTGGAGGATGAGATCGACGGGATTGAGGCCGCAAAGGAAATCAGTAAACATCGAGAGGTAAAGCTGGTATATATAACATCATCAGATGATCCCAAGCACTTCAGTCGTGCTAAAGAAACAGATTACATCGCATTTCTTACTAAACCACTAACACGGCAAATGCTAACTGAGGCATTCGCAAAGGCCTTTCCCAATGGCAAAAATTAACATTTTGTGATCTCTCGCCCTTTTACGCCTCTTTATTACAAAATATTAACGGAAAGCCCCTCTTTATTAACAGTTTTTAATAGCGACTGTATCAATTATTGACGTTAATGTTATTCTCACAAGAATCAACTATTCATGCTATGAAGGTTTCAGAGGCTTTTTTAGTCAATACAAAAAATTTCGAGACAATAATTAACGCTTTGGTCAGCCAGAACACTGGAGAGGTTATTAACTCTAATCTCTTAGAAGAGCTCGGTTTTTCTGACCCGAATGATTTATTAGTAGTTCGTATTCTCAAGGACTTTGACATCATTGATAACAACGGAAAGCCGAGCAAGCATTATCAGGAATTTAAAAATCCAAATACCACAAAAGCCGCCCTTGCACGAGGTTTGGTTTCTGCCTACGAAAAGCTTTTTAAAGAATATCCGAAAATACATCATGCCCCGCCAGATAAAGTAAAACAAGCTTTTGAAGAAATTTTTGAGGGCAGAAAAACAGATCTCATCATCAAATATATCTCAGGTACTTTTCAAAAAGTTGCCACTTATGTGGAACCGACTACTATCGATGCCGTCTTGCAAGGTGAATCTGTTTCTGTTAATGAGCCGGTCGTGGCAGAAGCTGAATTATCACAAAATGGAAACAACGGTTCCCTTAATTCATCAGAAAAACAAACCGAAACGGTAAGCCAGCAGATAAGCAGTAAAAGTATTAACGATCTGATAAATAATTTTGAAAAACAACAGAATCCGACTGCCTCTTCTGATGATGAAGAAAAAAATACTCTGTCGGTACAAGAGCATTCGAAGGGTAATGAAGAGCCGGAAGATGAAGATGATGATCCTTTCAATTTTGTTGATGAGGATTCATCTCAGCCATCAGTTACACCAAATACAGAAACAATAGATATGGCTCCTTCCGATCTCGATATCCCCTTGTCATCATCTACGCAATCGGGCGATAAACCAACAGAACACGAATTTGTACAAAAAGCTCTTATTCGTAAGTCAGATTTGTTGCAAAAGATGAACCGCTGGGAAGAGCTTGTACCAACGCTTGAAGAAATCATTAAGCGTTATGATAATAAAGAATATCCGGGGTTGAGTGAGGCGGTTTCACGCTCCATCATTCGTCGCGCTGTGGCGCTGCTCAAATTGCACAGAACCGACGAGGCCCTTCCTGCATTAAATTCTGTTATTACCAGATTTAAGGATTCCGAGAACAAAGAGTTTTTTGATCAGGCTTCTCGAGCTATGCTTTACAAGACAACAATTTTAGAGAAAAAAGGCAGCGAAGATCTGCTACCGCTATATAATGCGATTATTGAGCGACTGGATGGGCATTCAGACATTTTTATGAGAGAGAAACTTGATGAAATCCACCTGAAGCGGTTTGACTTAATCATCAATAAGGGAGAAAGTTCTGAGATCTTTGAAGCCAGTACAAAACTTATCCAGCGATTTAAAGACAGAAATGAACATCGAATTTACTTGCAGAAAGCGATGATTATCAGAGCCGAAATGCTGGATGAGATGGGACATGAAGAAGAAGCATTGGCCGCTTATGATCAATTCTTGAAGGCTTTTGGAAATTAATTACGGACCTGCTAAAAATTCTTAAGTGTCTCAAGGAGATACTTATAGTTTTTACTCATCTTCAGGGTTACACCATTGTTTAGTTCAACGATATAATTTCCGTAGATATGATCTTTAATTTTTACGACGTAATCCAGGTTGACAATTTGCGATCTGGAAATCCGGTAGAACCGCTCCGAGTTAAGCTGCTCAGCAAATCCCGATAGAGTATATCGCACCATATATTTTTTACTCTGTGTAAATATCCGGGAATAGTTGCCGTCAGCCTCAATCCAAAGAATATCTGAAGCACGAACCAAATGATATTCACCGGCTTGTTTAATGATAAACCTCTCCAAATTATTTGGTCTTTGAAGATCACGAATCAGGTTGCCGATTTCTTCTGTCTGTTCTTCCATAACTACGTTGTGCAACCTTTTCCGAAGCCGTTCCAAACTTTCATAAACTCTATGCGAGTCAAATGGTGTTTGGATATAATCCAACGCTTCAATCTCGAAAGCCCGCAGGGCAAAATCTTTAGTAGAAGAGGTTAAAACAAAAAATGGGAAATATTCTTGATGGGTGCTTTCGATGACATCAAAAGCATTTATTTCGGGCAGTTCAATTTTTAAAAATACAAGGTGAGGATGTTCCGTATTTATAGCATCAATAGCCTCTTCCCCACTTGCACATTCTGCAACCAATTGCACGTCATCTCGTTCTTTGAAAACATCAATAAATTGACGTCGGACAGTCAACTCATCATCAGTAATGATTGTCTTGTACGTTTGCATAAGACCCCCTCTTCTTATACCGACCTTTTTTTACTCTCTACCTTTAAGAAAGTTACAATATCTAATTAAATTAACAGCCCTATTTCACAATTATTTTAAAGTAAGTTAGGGCTACTTTTATTAGTATCTAAAATTATAAGTCTGCTTTAGTAATGGCTTCCAACATGAACATTAAACGTTTACGCTCAGAAACTCCCGGCACTAATAATGTTATCCACTTCAATAATGCAGGTGCCTCATTGATGCCACAAAAGGTCGCGAAAGCGGTTGATAAATATTTTAATGAAGAACTAAATTATGGCGGGTATGAGACGGCACGTAAACATAATCAGGAACTGTCTCAAGTGTATGATGCAATTGCCGGTTTTATCAATGCCGATCCGAATGAAATAGCTATTTTGGAAAATGCTACCGCCGCCTGGAATATGGGGTTCTTTTCCATTGATTTTCAGGATGGGGATCGGATTTTAACCTCCGTTTCGGAATATGCCAGTAACTATATTTCCTATCTGCGTCTTCAGCAGGATATAGATGTTCGCATCGAGGTTATCCCCAACGACAAGCACGGACAGACATCCGTTGAAGCGTTGAAAAACTTGATGGATGATGATGTTAAACTGGTTAGCATAACGCACATACCTACGAACAGCGGACTGGTGAATCCGGTCGAAAAAATCGGGGAAGTTGTAGCAAATTATGATTGTTTTTATTTAGTTGATGGATGTCAGTCTGTAGGGCAGTATCCCGTGGATGTCCAAAAAATTGGCTGTGATATGCTTTCGGCAACCGGACGAAAATATCTGCGGGGGCCGCGCGGAACCGGATTTCTGTACGTCAACAGTGAAAAGTTGACCCGATTTATTCCTCCATTTTTGGATTTACATTCTGCCGAGTGGATCGCAAAGGATAAGTACAAAATGAGAGACGATGCCCGTCGATTTGAAAATTGGGAATCCAATTATGCCGGTATTCTCGGGTTAAAAACAGCGGTACAATATGCTGATGAATTAGGCATCGAAAATATTTGGAAACGTGTCTCGGATCTTGCCGAGCAGCTTCGTCAACAATTAGCAAAAATATCCGGCATAACCGTTCATGATGTTGGTAAAACTAAATGCGGTATCGTCACTTTTTCGGTGGATTCAGTAAGTGCTGAGGAGGTCCGGAAAAAGCTCGGGAATTATGACATCAACGTGAGCACTTCATCCCAAAACAGTACGTTGTTGGATATGCAAAACAGAGGGCTTGGTGAACTGGTTCGTGCTTCGGTGCATTATTTTAATACCGAGGAGGAGGTTAAAAAACTAGCTGACATTTTGAAATCACAATTCGGCTCTAATTAAGCAGATTTTGATGCCGGAATGAGTTCATCTTTGTACTGCAGCTCATAAAGCTTACGATAAATTCCATCCTCTTTTTCCAGAAGCTGCTGATGAGTACCGGTTTCCCTGATCTCTCCTTTGTGCATAACAAGTATCCGATCGGCATCCTGAATTGTCGACAACCGGTGAGCAATCACAATTGAGGTACGGCTTTCCATTAGTTTTTCACATGCTTTATTTACCATATCCTCGGTCTCGGAATCTACGCTTGAGGTTGCTTCATCTAAAATCAGAATATTAGGATTATAAACCATAGCACGAATAAAACAGATCAGCTGACGCTGTCCCATCGAGATGGATGACCCGCGCTCGCTAAGCTTGAAGTTAAATCCGCCGGGAAGCTTGTTAATGAACTTATCCGCTTCAATTTTTCGTGCTGTTTTGATGACTTCATCCTCCGAAATATCGGGATTGCCAAGCGTGATATTATCCATAATGGTGCCGGAGAAAAGGGCATTATCCTGCAGCACCAAAGCAAAATGGGAACGCAGATCCTCCATTTTTAAATTCCGAATGTCTTTTCCATCTAGCTTAATGGATCCTTCATCAATATCATAAAACCGCATCAGCAGATTTATAATGGTGGACTTCCCCGCCCCTGTTGCCCCGACAAATGCAATCGTTTCGCCCGGTTCGGCACGAAAGGATACATCTCGAAGCACAGTCTCTTCTTTATTATATCCGAACCATACATTTTCAAATTCGATCTCTCCTTTCGCTTCCTCGATAACCTCGGGCTCTTCGGGGTCAGTAATCTTGTTTTCGGTATCCAGCACATTAAAAATGCGTTCGGATGAAGCGAGGGCCGACTGAAGGGTGTTGAACTTTTCGGAAAGCCCCTGAATCGGTCGGAAGAAATCACGAACGTATTGTACAAAAGCGAGCAATATCCCGAATGTCACCTGATCCATAAGCGCGCGTCCGCCGCCATACCAGATGACAAGCGCCATTGCCAGGCTCGCAATAATTTCGACCACCGGCCAAAAAATTGCAAAGTAGAAAATGGTTTCGATATAAGCTTCTCTGTGTCCCGCATTGATCTCTTTGAATTTTTCGCGCTCCCGCTTCTCGTTATTGAAAAGCTGTACAATTGCAATACCATTGATGTGCTCCTGCACAAAAGAATTGAGTCGGGCAATTTGGTCACGAACCTTTAAAAAGGAAACCCGCACCTTTGCTTTAAATAGAAATGTAGCATAAAAGAGCATCGGCAGCACAGAAATAGCTACCAGCGAAAGCTCCCAGCTCATGCTAAACATGAAGTACAGAATGAAGAAGATGCGGAACATATCTCCTATGATGTTCACAACTCCATCACTTAACAAATCACTCAGCGCTTCGATATCGCTGGTGGTACGAGTGATAAGACGCCCGATCGGGTTTTTATCAAAAAATTGAACGTGCAGCGATTGGATTTTTTTAAAGACCGCATTTCGCAGATTGTATAACGTTCCCTGGCCAAACCAGCGCGTTAAGTAAGTATTTATCACTAAGAGGATAAATTCTCCAACCAGTGCGCCCAGCAGCAGTAAAACTATCCAGAGAAGCCCCGAAAAGTCTTTATTCCGAATGTACTCATCGACAGCGATCTGAGTTAATTTTGGGCGTATCGTACCCATAAAGGCCGCAGAAAGGGTAAGGGCAATCCCTAAAAGTACGTACCATCGATAAGGCTTTATAAATTGATAAAGCCGCCGAAGGAGATCCGAATCGACGGCTTTATCAGTTGTTGAATTACTCACACTTCCCAGATTTTAGAATCGATCGAAGTCATCAAATGGAGTACGGGGTGTGATCTGCTTAGGTTGCCGCTGATCACTGTCACCGCTATCGTTATTGTTGTTATTATTGTTTTTATCATCATCACGGCTGCTTCGTCGTTTCTTCTTTCTTGAGCTGCCGCTTTTACTGTACTTTTTACGGGATTTTTTGCCGGAATAATTCTTCCTCTTTCTAAAACGCTTCTTCTTTTTACTTTTGCGTCGTTTTTTCCTGCCGGAAGACTTATCATCGCCGTTACTGTCTTGACTTTTGCTCTGATTGATCTCTTTCAGATAGACTTTTGGCTGAATGATACCCTTTTCGTGGGCCGGATCCGTGAAAATAGGTCGAAGTTCTGTGGCTACCCAGGTCGGGAAAAAGTCGTCCCGCGCTTCACGCAACAACACGTATTCATTAGTATAACGGGCAGAAAAGTGTGTTATAACAAGAAGCTTCGTCTTTGCTTCGTTAGCAACACGTGCGGCTGCCCTCGCTGTTGAGTGCCCCGTTTCTTCCGCCTTTTCAGATAAGCTGTCGCTGAAGGTTGCTTCGTGAAGTAGCACGTTGGTATTCATTGCCAACTTCACCGAATTGGGGCAATATTTGGTATCCGTGATATAGGCAAAGCTATCGCCGGGACGCGGGTGCCCCACAATATCCATTGACTTGACAACCGTTCCGTCATCAAGCTCTACATCATTACCTGCTTTAAGCTCTTTATACTGCCAGTCTTCACTTATGCCCTGGGCTTGTGCCTTTTCGGCATCTACTTTTCCGGGTTTATCCTTTTCCTGGAAACGAAAACCAACGCAAAACTTCGTGTGGTTGAGAGGACGTGCTTCAACATAAAAATCATCCTCGTCAACAACGCGTTTCTCCTCAAATCCTTCTTCAACTTCCACATAATTGATGGGATAGTTGATGTCGATATTTGCGAAATTGAAATTCCATTCTACAAACTCCTTCAGGCCGTCCGGACCTACAAGGGTTAGCTCTCGCTCTCTTCGCTGTAGTTGAAGAGTCGAAAGTAAACCGATAAGTCCCGAATAGTGGTCGGTATCGAAATGCGAGATAAAAATGCAATCAATTTGCGAGCGCTTCAGCCCACCTTGTAACATTCTCATTTGCGCGTTTTCTCCACAATCGAATAGGTATACGCTTCCTTCTCTCCATAATGCCACCGATGAAAGATGACGTGTAGCCGTGGGTGTGGCTGAACCAACACCTAATGGTACGATAATCATTGTAAAAACTCCTCAGTTGTGTTTTTGGATTAGATTGCGATCAAGCAATCAATCTTGGTTTCGTTAGTTGAATGTTTATTTCTCGTTAAATTTCAGCCAACTCTTGTTCTATAAGTTGTTTGTTATACATAACTGAATAACGACCTTCGCGTTCGAGTAATTCCTCGTGGGTTCCCTGTTCTACAACAGTACCATCTTCAAGATAGTATATGATGTCTGCATTCTTTATTGTTGAGATGCGATGACTTATCATCAAAGTTGTCCTTCCTTTGAGCTCATTTCTGAGATGCTGTAGAATTGCTTCCTCAGTCTTTGTATCTACTGCACTTAACGAATCGTCAAGTATAATAATTTTAGGATCCCGAATCAGTGCCCGTGCGATAGCGGTTCTTTGTTTTTGTCCGCCTGACAGGGTGATGCCTCGTTCTCCTAATATAGTCTCAAATTTTTTCTC
>CAZYOD010000049.1:0-11672 GCA_964648635.1 uncultured Balneolaceae bacterium
GTGAAGACGGACGACATTTCCATCTAATAAATCGATAGCGGGTATTACTAGCATTAATAGGGAGTTTAGAAATTATTATTCTTCATTCGCCAGGCGGAGGAAATTTTGAATCAACACAGTGCCCGGACGACCGGATTTTTCGGGGTGAAATTGCACGCCCATATAATTGTCTTTGCACACTATCGCAGAAAAGTCGCCGATGTAATTGCATGCAGCTATTGTGTATTCATTCGTAGGAGCATAGTAACTGTGCACATAATAGAAGTAAGATTCGGCATTTAGAGAATCGAGTAGGGGGTGATCATTGATTTCGGAGAAGGTGTTCCAACCCAGGTGCGGGACTTTTTCTTTGGAAGGGTCAAACTTTTTCAACTTTCCCGGGATCACACCCAAACCTTTTGCATCTCCTTCTTCGGATGACTCATATAAGAGCTGCATGCCGAGACATATGCCCAAAACGGGTTTATCAGTATTTTTTAACCACTCATCAAGCTTATTTTTCTTAAGGGATTCCATAGCCGGCTTCGCATGTCCTACGCCCGGAAATATTATACCATTGGCTTTATCTAGTTTTTGGGGTTCATCCGTAATGATATGTTCTGCCCCAAGTCTTTTTAGTGCATTAGAAACTGAGGCCAGATTTCCGGCTTCGTAGTTAATTATTGCAATCATGATTAGAGTAAGTTTTTTGTACTGGGCAATATGTCGGCGTTTCGTTCGCTGCGGCTGACTGCCGAACGCAGGCACCGGGCCAGTCCCTTAAAACAGGCTTCAATTTTGTGATGATCATTTTTCCCTTCTACGGTGATGTGTAGCGTAGCTTTTAAATTTATTGCAAGCGAGTAAAAAAAGTGTTCAACCATTTCAGTGGGAAAGTCGCCAACTTTTTCCCGCTCGAATTCTCCTTCGAAAACCAAGTAGGGACGTCCTGAAAAATCAAGCGCTATTGTGGCAAGTGACTCATCCATAGGTAACAAAAAACCGTAGCGTCGAATCCCCACCTTATCTCCTAACGCTTGATCAAAAGCTTGTCCTAAGGCTATTCCCACATCTTCGATGGTATGATGCTCATCGACATCTAAATCGCCGTCGCAGGATATCTGCAAGTCAATCAGGCCGTGTTTGGCTATTTGTTCCAGCATGTGGTCAAAGAAACCGAGTCCGGTAGAAATCTCACTTTCTCCGCTCCCGTCCAGATTGAGCTCAATATTGATATTGGTTTCTGCTGTTTTGCGTTGCAGTGAGGCTTTCCGGGTAGGGAAGCTAATCTGTTCACAGAGAGTGATCCAATCGTCAGCAGTTTCAAGAATTTGTCCTTCGCTATTGGCAGCTTTTAAAGAGCCATCCCCTGCAATAATTTTTAAATCCACTGATTGAGGGGTTGAATTATTAATCAAAATCTGCTCATTTTCGAGCAGCTCTCGTTGAAGCTGAGATAATTCATCAGTATTGAAAAATAGCTGATGCCCCAGTTGCTCAAGGCGTTTAAGTCCATACAAGGCACCGCTACGAAACAGGTCTGAATTTGTGCCGGTTAGAGCATCGGTAGAAATTTCAATATTCATTATTGGACTTTTTTGAGTGTTGAAATTAGCAACTCATTTTCATCGGGAGTGCCAACCGTTATGCGAAGGCAATTCTCACAGAGAGGTTCGTTACCTCTGTATCGAACAATAACATTCTGTTCGGCAAGCTTTTGGTGCACCGTTTTAGCGTTATTCATTTTTACCAATAGGAAATTTGCTTGGCTGTCGTACACTTTTTGTACAAAAGGCAACTGCTCTAACTCTTGCCGAAGGTTACCACGTTCTTTTTTTATAGCGTCAATATTAAACTCCACGGTTTGCCAGTTTTGCAGACCTTTGATTGCCTGCCCGCTTGTCAGCTTATTAATATTATAAGGGGCCTTAACCTTCATTAAAAAGTCGATAATCTTTTGCTGAGCGTAGGCGATTCCCAACCGAATACCCGCCAGGCCAAATGATTTAGACATTGTCTGCAAAACAACCAGGTTCGGATATTCTGCAACTTGACGGGTCCAGCTCTGTTGGTCGCTAAAGTCGATATAGGCTTCATCCAAAACAACAATCCCTGGAAACTCATTGATCAGTTTTGTAATTCGTTTTTCCTCAAAAATATTCCCCGTAGGATTGTTCGGCGAACAGAGAAACAGCATTTTCGTTTTCGGGGTGACGGCATCCAGAATCTCATCGGGACGAGGCTGAAAATTTTCTTCATCGAGCAGTACCTCGTCAATGGCGATGTCGTGAATACTAGCTGAAACCCGGTACATGCCGTAGGTAGGCGGTACCGTTATTATGCGGTCTTCGCCGGGCGAACAGAAAATGCGGAAAAGCAGATCAATGGCCTCATCACTGCCTACGCCAGTGAAAATATTTTGGGTCCGCACACCGCGCCACTCCCCGATAAGTTCGCGTAACTCTTTTTGGGATGGATCAGGATATCGGTTAAGCTGTTCATCATTTGTGAATGGTGCTCCCAAGCTGTTTTCATTGGCATCCAACAACAATCCTTCAGCATAATCCTGTCGGGCGCTGTGGTAAGGTGACAGCTTTTTAATATTGGGACGAATGAGTTGTTCTAAATCAAACATAATCACGAATTATTATTTAGAGCTTTTAAACGAATGGAGACAGCATTTTTGTGGGCTTCGAGCTCTTCCAGTTGAGCCAATACTTCCACTGTTGAGCCCAAATTCTGCATTCCCTTTTCGGAGATATGCTGCACGGTGATCTGCTTTATAAAGGAATCAACAGAGACGCCGCTGTACATTCTTGCATATCCATAAGTAGGCAGCGTGTGGTTAGTGCCCGAGGCATAGTCGCCGGCGCTTTCGGGCGTCCATTTTCCCATAAAAACCGATCCTGCATTGGTGATTTTTTGCTCCCATTGGTGGGGATTGTCACACTGAATGAGCAGGTGTTCGGGAGCGTATCGGTTGGAAAATTCGAATGCTTCCTCAAGTTGGTCGACGGTTATACTAAAACTTTGATCGATCGATTGGGCAGCAACTTCTTGGCGGGGCAGTTTATCAAGTTGATTCCTAAGTGCACTGTGACATGCATCCCAATCGAAATCTTGTGTGGCTACAAGCACAACCTGACTGTCTGCACCGTGCTCGGCCTGTGAAAGTAAATCGGCGGCGACAAATTCGGGTTGGGCCGTTTTATCAGCAATCACCAAAACTTCTGACGGGCCGGCCGGCATATCAATGGCAATTTGGGCTTCGCTGTTTTGTAGCATCATCTTAGCGGCCGTTACATACTGGTTGCCGGGACCCAAAATTTTGTCCACTTTGGGCACTGATTCAGAACCATAAGCCATTCCTGACACGGCTTGAGCTCCGCCGGCCTTGAGGATGTGAGTCGCCCCGATTTTTTTACTGATATAAAGAATCTCATCGGCAATAGAGTCGTCCTTTTTTGGAGGCGTAGCTACCACGATCGTTTTGCATTCTGCCAGAGCCGCGGGTATACCCAGCATCAGCAGGGTAGAGGGGAGGGTGGCAGTGCCGCCGGGGACATAGAGACCCACCCGTTCGATGGGGCGTGCAACACGTTTGCAGCGGACACCGGGCATGGTTTCTACCTCCAGCGGAATGGGCAGTTGTGCTTTATGAAAGTTATAGATGTTGTCAAAGGCAGTGTCAATTGCTTGTTTGACTTCAGTATCAAGTGATACTTCTGTTTCGTTTGGATCGACAACCAGCCGTTCGGCTTTGGTACCGTCAAATTTTCGGTTGTAGAAATTTATTCCGGCATCACCTTCTTCTTGGACTTTCCGGATGATGGGTTCAACTTCATTGAATACTGATTTGAAATCCATTTTTGGACGCCGGCAGAGCTTGCGTATTTCCTTTTCCGACAGATCGGAATACAAATAGTTTTTCATTGTTCTGCTCTTGTTTTATGGATTGCGATACTATGGGATTAGAGGATCATGCTTTCGATCGGAAGTATGACGATTCCGCTAGCACCTTCGGCTTTTAACTTCTCCATCACAATCCAAAATTTATCGATCGGGATAACAGTGTGGATAGCAACCATCCCGTTATCGGCCAAAGGCATAACAGTCGGACTTTTGAGGGAGGGAATAATCTCCTTTATTTTTGGCACAGACTCTTCGGGTGCGTTCATCATAATGTAGCGGCTGCGCTCGGCTTGTTGGTGTCCGTCCATCCGCTGCAAAAATTTGTTAATGAGCTGTTTTTTGCCCGCCGAAAGTTTTTTGTTCGTGCGGATGAGCTGGGTCTCTGATTCCAGAATGGTATCGAGTTCTTCCAATCCGTTAGCCTTAAGCGTATTTCCCGTTGATACGAGATCGCAAATAGCATCTGCGACTTCCAGCCTGGGCGCAATTTCAACAGCCCCGGAAATAGTGACGATATTGATGTCGATTTCTTTTTCTTCGAAGAACCTGCGCGTAAGCTGCGGATAGCTTGTTGCGATAGTTTTGTCTTTAAAATCCTCAAGTGATTGAATATCACCATTCTTGCGGGCGGCTAATGAAAGTCGGCAAATTCCGTAATCCAGATCCCGAAGGACGGTCACGTCAGCGCCCATTTCGCCCGTGACATTGGCACCTACAAATCCAAGATCGCAAACGCCATCCTGCACATATTCCGGGATATCGTCATCGCGGATAAGCAGTAATTCAACATCAAAGTTGCGGCATTTAACCAAGAGATTTCGTTTATAATCATCAAACCGGAGTCCAATTCCTTTTAACAAATCAATGGTTTTGTCGGTCAGACGTCCGGATTTTTGGATAGCAATTCGTAAAGAAGTAGTAGAGTCGGCAGTGCGTTGCATAACAACAGGTATAGTTATAGGAGTTAAATAAGTGAGTGAAAATGGAATCGGTAAGATTGGGAGGTAGCACTAGCTACCCAAAGAGATGCTATTGACGGCGGGCGCCGCCGTGATGGAGGTGAGAATGGATATGGAACTGTTGTTTTTGCATCAGGCTAAAGATACGAATTTTGAATAAACGATCCACAAAAAATCCCAGACTTTACAAAAACTTAAAATAAAACAGGCCCTTGCCGTTACGACAAGAGCCTGTTGACTATTGATCTTAGAGTAAACTTAGTTTGACTCGAGTTCGATTGTGCCTAAGTCAGTTTCTTCGCCTTCCTGAACTTCGACATCTGTTTGGGTCGAGTCGGAATATTGATCACTGTCGGGATCAAAAACCACATCATAAATTCCTTCTTCTAATCCGACAATTTCAAAATCACCATTGTCAGCTGTGATTGTTGATGTAACGGTGTCTTCACCGGCAACAGCTAATACATTAGTATTAAAATCGCTTGGTTGTACCGTGCCTGCTATTGAGCCTGTTTCGTCAAGATTAACAGCCCGTAGAACAGGTTTGAGCAGATACCCGCCGTTGCCCAGCTGAACAATCGATCGAGCAGCATCAAAATCGATTAACAACGGAAGATCGGTATTCTCTTCAATTTCGGCATCAATATTTAATTTTAGTCCCGTTTGTTGACCGCTGGGGGTTTGCAGGGGATACGTTTCGCCGTCTACGGTAACGGTATTATCATCACCCAATATTAAGCGAATTTGAGAATAATGGCCGGCTTCCAGCTCGGTAGAACCCAGTGTAACTTGATTGCCGTTAGTCAGCTCCAGTAGGTTAACTTCGACCGGCTCGTCCATAATTGTTTCCCAGCCGTTATCTTCAGCTTCTTCATCAGATTCTTCACCGTCTGTTTCTGCATCCTCATTTTGGTTAACACGGACGCTGTTAACGGTGACGAGCACAGAGTCGTAATTGGCGGGAGCATCGGTCATGGTTACCGTCATGGTACCGGTAGCCCCATCCGATCCCGTGCTATCACAGGCCGTAAAACCAAATAAGAGAGCAATTGAAATTGTAAATAAAAATGAAAGGTGTTTCATAGCTATGGTAATCTTTATTACAGTTGATTAAGGGGGATAATGCAAATTTCTTAACGCAGCTATCTAAGCTTCAATTTCCAAGCGTACATTGTTGTCATGCAGAGAGTGCTGCGACGAGAGCAATGAGCAAAATAGTGAAAAGAGCAAATTGGATAAATGGGTTTTGGATGATCTTTCTGTAAATCATTTTTTATTGTTCTGTAGTTTCTGCAAGTGGTTCTTACACGTGATGAGAATAAATGTTCCCGTTAAACTAGTATTAATTTCTATTGAACAATTACGCCCAAAAGATTATCCTTAGCATCATTCAACAATAAATTTGGATTAACAGATCAGCACGAAATTATGATTACAACCGCTCAGTTTACTTACATCCCTCTGAAAGCCTCAGATCCGCGTGAGAGCATTGATTACCTTTTGGAACTGGTGGCGCAGCACGATGTAGAAGTAGATGTAAACTATATGTCAACCAGTGTTCGCGGCGAAACGGATGTAGTGTTCGAACTTATCCGCGAGATGTATGATACCATGACTATCGAGAAAGAAGAATTTCGCTTTCACGTAGAGTTGCTCAATCCCGTCACCGAAGAAAATGATCCGGTGAATATTCCCGGTTAATACAACTGCGCTAATCACTGGTATGCCCGATGCTGTAAAAAGTGTTGGGCTTCTTTGTAGAAAAGTATTGGCGTTGTGCGAATATAGTATGCAATCCCATTGCGGATTTTGTATCTTTAGCGTTCTTTTGAGCAAGTTAAAAAGTGCTGAGACACATCTATGACGCAAATCCGCAACTTTAGTATTATTGCACACATCGATCACGGGAAATCCACCCTCGCAGATCGTCTTCTGGAGCGAACCGGTGCTATCACCGAACGCGAAATGCAGGAGCAGATTCTCGATGATATGGATCTGGAGCGTGAACGCGGCATCACGATTAAAAGTCACGCTATTAAAATGGACTACGAGCGTCCCAATGGCAAAAAGGTGATTTTTAATTTAATTGATACGCCGGGACATGTTGACTTTTCTTACGAAGTATCCCGAGCCCTAAAAGCATGCGAGGGAGTGCTGCTCGTGGTGGATGCGTCGCAGGGAATCGAGGCGCAAACGATCTCCACCTTATACCAGGCTATTGATCAGGATCTGGAAATTATTCCGGTGCTTAATAAGATTGATCTGCCCGGGGCGAATCCCGAAGGTGTGGGCCAGCAGATTGTAGATTTGATTGGCTGTGACCACGATGAAATACTCAAGGTTTCCGCCAAAACGGGCGAAGGTGTCGATGCGCTTTTGGAGGCGATCGTCGAACACATTCCAGCTCCGAGGCAAGAAACGGATAAGCCGCTTCGGGCTCTTATTTTCGATTCGGTTTTTAACAGCTACCGGGGATCTATTGTGTATGTTCGCGTCATGGAGGGAACCCTTAATAAGGGAGACGGCATCCGATTTATGGCGACAGGCAAAGAATATGAAGCCGAAGAAATTGGGCATCTGAAACTCAAAAAAGAAGCAACTGACAAACTGGAAGCGGGTGATGTAGGCTATATTATCGGCAGCGTAAAATCTCTGCAGGATGCTCGAGTGGGTGATACGGTTACCAGAACAGATAATCCCGCCGAAAAAGCAATACCAGGGTATCAAGAGCCCAAGCCGATGGTGTTTAGCGGATTGTTTCCAACGCAGTCGGATGATTTTGAGGATTTACGTTCGGCACTGGAGAAGCTGCAGCTTAACGATGCTTCGCTGACCTATCAACCCGAGACATCCGAGGCTTTAGGATTTGGTTTTCGCGCGGGATTTTTAGGAATGCTTCACATGGAGATTGTTCAGGAGCGACTGGATCGTGAGTTCAATATTGATATTATTACTACTGTGCCCAACGTGGAGTATGAAGTACATATAACAGAGAAGGGCGAAAAGGAAACAGTGGAGGTTGATAATCCGAGCGATATGCCGGATCCTGCTATAGTAGATGCTGTTTATGAGCCGTATATCAAGGCAAGTATTTTAACGCCTTCGGAATTTATCGGCCCCGTTATGAAGTTGTGCGAAGAGAAACGGGGGATATATGTTAATCAGCTGCACATGCAAAATCAGCGTGTAGAAATTAAATACGAGCTGCCGATGGCAGAAGTTGTTTTTGATTTTTATGATCGGCTTAAAAGCGGAACGCGTGGATATGCTTCGCTGGACTACGAGTTTCTGGAGTATCGCAAAGGTGATCTGGTTCGTTTGGATATCCTGCTTAATAAAGATCCGGTGGATGCGTTATCAAGTATTGTACATCGCGACAAAGCATACGAGCTGGGCCGGAAGCTTTGTAAAAAACTGAAAGATCTGATTGATCGTCATCAGTTTGAGGTGCCGATACAGGCCGCGATTGGTTCTAATGTAATCGCGAGAGAAACTATCCCGGCCATTCGCAAGGATGTAACAGCCAAATGCTATGGCGGCGATGTATCCCGAAAAAGAAAGTTACTGGAGAAGCAGAAGGAAGGCAAAAAGCGTATGAAACAAGTGGGTACGGTTGAAGTACCACAAGAAGCATTCCTGGCAGTACTTTCTATGGATGACGATTAACAATTTTAACGGCCAATTTTTCTATAAAATGAGTTTAACTATACTTACAGACGGTTTTCTACGCACAAAAATAAGCACGACTAAAAGTTTGGCGGCGTTTATCCTGACGCTCTTTTTTCTTCTTTTTTCATTTTCTGCGCATGCCCAATTTGAAGCTCCGGAGTTTGAAAAATTATCGAAAGGTGAGCAGATAAGAACATTTGGAAATATAAATTTAACGGGACAGGGCCTCTACCAGAGTACAAAGATAGATGATCTTCAGACCAATGAGATTCGGGCTCGGTTGCAGGCCGCTTTTGGAGATCCCACCAGAACCTTAAGAGATTTAATTAACACTGCAGGCTTTCGCCCGGGAAAAGCTATACAGTTTGAGTATTGGTTTGCGGTGGATGACAGTATTCCCATGGTAGTGTTGGATTGGGATGGCCCCTTCGGCAGCGGTTTGACATTCGGCGGTTCCAGTAAGTATGTTGACCTAATGCCGCAGATCAAGCGGGCATTTGAAAAAAAATTAATGTCGGTAGATACGTTGGGAAATTACCAAGACTATTTTTATTCTCCTGAACGGCAACAATGGTATATGGTAAAGTATGAGGATGGGAGTTTTACCACATCGAAGATTGAATCGCCGGACGATATGAGTGTTGGTTCTAATTAATATTTATAGGATATAAAATTGGCAGAGCAACTTTCTAAAGAAGAACGAAAACAGCGTCGAAATAAGCGAAAGCAGCAACAAGGTGATTTAAATGAACGGGCCAAAAGTTGGCTCCGAGAATGGCTGGATGCGTTGATGTTTGCGGCTATTGCAGCCTTGATAATTCGCACTTTCTTATTTGAAGCCTATCGTATTCCCACTCCCTCAATGGAAAAGACGCTGCTTACCGGTGACTTTCTTATTGTATCCAAAATAAGCTACGGTCCGCGGACTCCGATGGTGGTAGGCGTCCCTTTTACAAATATTTATATGCCGGGTGTTGTATTGCCCTGGACCCGCCTGCCGGGATTGACTGATGTTGAACGCAATGACATCGTGGTATTTAATTATCCGATTGACCTGGCACCTATCGCTGCCAAAACCAATTACATTAAACGAGCAGTAGGCATGCCCGGTGATACGCTTTCGATTGACGACAGCCAGCTCTTTGTCAATGGTGAAGAAGCTCAATCTTTTCCCGGAATCCAGCAGACGTACGTTGTAGATGTACGAGAACGGGTACGGCTGAGTCCTGCGAAGGTTGCGGCAGCAGGGGGGGAGTTATTTCGTCGCTCAGGTTCGGAGGGATATCACGTGACAATGCCACAGAGTGTGGCTAATGAGATAAAGGAATGGCCGGAAGTCACCAGCGTTACCCCTTTCGTACTTCCTGAGAACTTCAACGAATACAACCAGCGAGAGTTTAGTTTTTCATCAGGATTTAATAACCACCATCACATGCCGCCGGTAGTAGTACCTTTTGAGGGTCAATCCGTGACTTTGACGCCTGAAAATTACCATATCTATGAGGCCGTTGTTACTCGTTATGAAGGTAACAATGTCGAGCGTGAAGGCGATCAGTTTGTAATAAATGGAGAGCATACCAACGAATATACCATCCAGCAAGACTACTACTTTATGATGGGCGATAACCGCGACGACAGTGAAGACGGTCGATTCTGGGGATTTGTACCGCAAACGCATATCGTCGGTAAAGCCGGTATGATCTATTTTTCATGGGATAATGAGCGCTGGCTGCCCCGATTTGATCGCATTTTTAATTTAATACACAATTAATAGCTGCTAATTTTCCTGGGTTGTAGGATCTTGACCTCTTCCCAAATTTGTTTTCATAGAAGAAATAGAAGATTGCAAATTATTAATTGCGCTCCTCACATCTTGTCCATTTGACTCAACATCTTCACCGAGAGAAGTAACTGCCGAAATTCCCTTTTGGGTAAGGTCTTTTGAAAGGTATGATTCTATTTCTTCAGCATCTCGGATATATTCATTGAGTCTTCTGGATAATTCACCGGTGTCTTCATTTATTCTGTCAATATCACTGTTAAGATCACGTCTACGCTGTTCACTTGCCTGTCGAAGTTCCGGATTTCTATAAGAAGTTTCCTCTTTTTGCCATTGTGCAAGATATTCATTGCTTTCAGAAATCATTTCTTCCGAAAGTTCCTCATATTCACTCCGCATACTGACAATCGCTTCCACATCTTCTTGATATGAGTTAAATGCTTCTTGCAAATTGGGATTATCCTGATTTTGAGTTGTAATGCTATTGAGTGAACTCTCAACTTCATTTAGCTGAGTAAGCATCTCATCAGTGAGCTCCTGCACCTCATCCATTGAGGTTATAGCTTTTTCATTTTGTTTGGGATTGGTGGTGGCACAATTTGAAGCAATAAACAGGACAACAAGGGCAATGGTATAATTGATCATTCTTTTCATGACGACTCTCTCCGTTAATTATATGTATGTCAGAGTCTTAAAATTAATAGTAATAAACTCAGAATGGGGTAGAAGAAAATCTGAATTCTTTGTACTAATTTTTAAAAGTCTGGAAAAAGGAAGAGCATAAAGATAACAATTGTCGCATATAGATTAATTCTTCCGAATCGATTTGCCTTTTGGCTGCCCGTCTTTAATAGCCAGCTGTCCGCAACCGGCATCAATATCGTCACCGCGACTGCGGCGTACGGTAGCAGTTATATCGCGGGATACAAGCTCTTCCATAAACGCATCCAAACGTTGTTCACGAGCTCGTTTTAGTGCAACGCCGGCCACATTGTTGTACATGATAATATTTACCTTGCTAGGTACCCATTGCGCGATTTCAGCAAGTTGTCGGGCGTCTTCAGGCGTGTCATTAAACTCATCAAAAAGTAGATATTCGTAAGTAATAGGCCGATGCAGCTTGGCATAATAATGTTGAACAGCTTCTTTGAGTTTTTCCAAATTCATTGAACTATTGATGGGCATAATTTCATCCCGCTTTTCATCATTAGCCGCGTGCAACGAAATAGCCAGGTTAAAAGGCCGCCGCTCGTCCGCCAGCTTTTTGATCTGTTTTGTAAGCCCCACCGTGGAGACGGTGATCCTCTTTGGAGAAAGGCCGATGCTCAATTCGTCGGTAATGATGGAATCCGAATTGACAACTGCCTCTTTAT
>CAZYOD010000050.1:0-11603 GCA_964648635.1 uncultured Balneolaceae bacterium
GCACGCGGCGTGGCTGCGTCAGGGTTGCCCCCATTGCGCAAGATTCCTCACTGCTGCCTCCCGTAGGAGTCTGGGCCGTGTCTCAGTCCCAGTGTGGGGGATCATCCTCTCAGACCCCCTAGCCATCATCGCCTTGGTAGGCTTTGACCCTACCAACTAGCTAATGGCACGCAGGTTCATCTCCAGGCTCCCGAAGGATTTAACAACTGTGGCCATGCGGCCCCGCTGCATCATCCGGTATTAGCTCACCTTTCGGTGGGTTATCCCAGTCCTGAAGGCAGATTACCTACGCGTTACTCACCCATCCGCCGGTCTCCGCTGCCCCGAAGGGCAGCTTCTCCCGCGACTTGCATGTGTTAAGCCCGCCGCCAGCGTTCGTCCTGAGCCAGGATCAAACTCTCCATGGTAAATACACCGTATAAATTGTTTGAGTCTCCTAGCCTTGACTTCACTAACTTTGTTGCGTTATTGCTTCTTATCTAGTCCCGATCGCTCGGGACTGACAAGGGCTCGACGTGCGATCGTCTGTCTATTCCAATCTGTCAAAGAACTACTCGTTCTCTCCATTTTGGCCCATTTCTTAGAGCCAAAAAAACGGAGTTGAACTCAATTCATCTGTGGGCTCAACCCCGTTTCTAAATGGAATCCTAATGTAAGGCTGATCGGGGGTACATGTCAATGTTTTTAAGTGATAAATTTCCCTTTTTTTAGGTATTACAGCCTCCTGCTTTTAAAGGCTATTTTTAGCACAACAAACTACTTAAAAAGGCTGTATTCACTCGGATCTTCTTCGAAATTCCGGAACAATTTCACCCCCAAATAGCAAAGCGGAGTATCGATCAGTGCGAAGAAGAATTTAAAGAGGTAAGAATTCAATATTAAGATGACTAATTTACCAATTGTGTCGATCTCTTGCCCCAGGTTTCCGGCGACAAAAAGGATGGTTAAAATAGCAGTTGAATCCACCAGCTGACTTACTGTTGTAGAAGCATTATTCCGCAACCACAAATGCTTTCCCTTTGTCAGGTCTTTCCAAAAATGGAACAGGCGCACATCAACTGTTTGGGCAACCAAGTATGCAATCATACTGGCAATCGTATTCCCAATCATAAATTCATAAACTCCTTCGAAAAGTTGAAGACCGCCACTCACTCCCCCGGTATTGGGCAACCAGTGATTTACAGTCATTAAAAACAACATAAATACGTTCATCCAGAAACCTACCCATACTACTAACTGTGCTTTTTTTCTTCCGTAGAGTTCGGATATCAAATCGGTAGCCAAGAAAGTAAACGGATAGGCAATTACCCCTACCGGAACACTCATAGTGTATATTCCGCCGTTACGAATCAATTCGGGAATTACTCCTTGCATCCAACCGGGAAGTTCAGCCGAAAAGATAGTAACAAACTTTGTTGTTCCTATTACATTTCCAAGTACAAGAGAGGTCAAAAAAATACCGGCAAGTGATAGGAAAAGAGCATCTCTTTTATAAGAAGAAGGCTCGGAGTTTTTACGGTCCATCTGTATCTGATGATTAGAAACTAATAGGGAATTACTGTTTAGAATTTTCGTTTCTAATAATAAATTAAATAAAACCAATTTCCACCTTAGTATTAACCATGGGCAAATCGATATATGCGCTAATCGACTGCAACAATTTTATAAACGGGTTCAACCCTTCTTTCCGGGGACAGACCTTTCTAACAATGACGGTTAAATCCTCGCACGATCCGAAGAAGCCAAAGCTGCCGATATTAAGATGGGAACTCCTGAGTTAGGTACGAGATAAATTTTGGCAGTACCAAATCGACTGTTAAATATTGGACGGAATTACCTGTATCAGTTATCATGGAAAATAAGCAGCAGTATATACTCCCAAAAGTTACGATGGGATGATATGATGGAAATAACACTTATTAGATCAACTAACTATAAAGCATTCTAAATGTCATTACTACTTATTGCCCCTAACCGAGATATGTCATCCTGGAAAAATGCGCTGACAGATATTGATCCCAATGTGGATGTTGAAGTCTGGCCAAATGAAGAATACAAAAAACGAGTGCAGTTTGCCATTTGCTGGGATCAGCCAAAACATGTGTTGGATCAATATCCGAACTTAAAAGCAGTCTCTTCGCTGGGAGCAGGGACCGACCATCTGCTGCAGGATGAGTCCCTTCCGGATTCGGTTGCCATCTGTCGCGTTGTCTCTCCCACATTAATTCAACAGATGAAAGAATATGTATTGGGAGCAACGCTCAATATTCAACGTAATTTTGTGCATTATATCAGACAGAAAGACCGGGGAAAATGGCAGGCTCACAAACACCCCTTGGCTGGCGATTTGCATGTCGGGGTAATGGGATTGGGAAAACTGGGACGTCCTGTAGCGCAGCAGCTCGCGCAAATAGGATACCGGGTTTCGGGATGGTCACGGACATCTAAAGAGTTAGCAGAAGTACAGACATTTGCCGGTTCCGAAGAGCTAGAGCCTTTTCTCAACAACACCCAGATCTTGGTTTGCCTGCTCCCGTTGACAGATGAAACACAAGATATTTTAGACCTGGACCTTTTTAAAAAACTTAAACGACCTGCATGGATTATTAATGTGGCGCGCGGGGAGCATTTGGTGGATGAGGATCTTATCTACGCACTAGACAGTAACATACTGCAAGGCGCCTGGATGGATGTATTTTCGAAAGAACCACTGCCTGAAAAACACGCCTTTTGGAATCGTCGCAATATTATCATTACGCCGCATATTGCGAGCATCACCCAACCGTCGGAAGTTGCCGAACAGATACTGGACAACTATAAGCGAGCACTTTCAGGGATAGATCTTAATTACGCAGTCGATCGGGAGAAAGGTTATTAAATCTCTTATGCGTAATGTGTGATCCATATAGAATAACGCGTGTTACGCATTACGTATCAACTGGAGTAATCCAACCGAAAGGATCTTCAATTCTTCCTCGCTGTATTCCGGTAATAGTTTGATAGAGCTTTGTTCCAATAGCACCGCGGTTTTCTTCATGGATATACACCGATTCTCCATCATGATGGATCTCTTCGACCGGTGCGATGACAGCTGCGGTCCCTGCACCAAACACTTCTTCCAATGTGCCATTGTTTCCGGCTTCTAAAACTTCATTAATACTAATTCGGCGTTCTTCTACAGGCATATCCCAGTGTTGGGCTAGTTGAATCACAGAATCTCGAGTTACTCCGGGCAAGATTGTCCCTTGTAAATCAGGAGTAATGAGCACCCCGTCAATCACAAAGAAAATATTCATCGTCCCCACTTCTTCAACATATTGGTGCTCCATCGCATCCAGCCAAAGTATCTGGTCATATCCTTTTGCTTTGGCTTTTTGAGCAGGATAAAAGCTGGCAGCATAATTACCGGCTGTTTTCGCATCCCCGAGACCGCCTTTAACCGCACGTACATATTTTTGAGAGGTAGTTAACTTTACCGGTCGTTGATAGTATGAGCCCACCGGCGATGTTATCACATAAAAACGATATTGATCAGCTACACGCGCCGAAATAACAGGATCGAAGGCAAATGCAAAGGGACGTATATATAGTGTATTTCCCTCTTTTTCGGGCACCCACTGGTGGTCTAATTCAATGAGCTGTGTAATACCTTCCATAAAAACTTTTTTGTCCACAACCGGGATACAGAGTCGCTCACAAGAACGAACCATCCGCTCATAATTTTGCTCCAGCCGAAACAGATTAACCGTTTCCCCATCTACATAATAGGCTTTTGTCCCTTCGAAGACTGACTGCGCATAGTGCAGAGCACTCAGTGCCGGTGTTATCTCAATAGATCCATACGGCTTTATTTCCGGCTGCTGCCATTCCCCCTCACGGTATTCCATCTCCAACATATGGTCAGAAAAAATGCGGCCAAAGCCAGGATTATCTAAATCCGCCTGATCTATTCGACTGGAGGTTGCCTTCCTAATTTTAAATGCGGTATCAGTAATCATTGAATAATTTCTTGAGTTATAACTGCTAATAAAATAATAGCTTTCTGATAAAATCCCCTATAAAACGAAAATAAATTAACATTTATCTCTTTTTAAGGAATAAACCCATTAGTCTGTTTTATGATACATACTCTCTTTCCTATATTCATGGCGGCAATTAGTACGATGAGCTTTAACTCTAAAAATTGATTTATGGCTGACCTGGAAGCAATTTTCACTGAACTAAAAAAAACTCCTGAAGGTCCTTTTTTTAACCCTTGGTTTCAAAACGATCCGAAACATGACCTTAACGGCCAGGGACCGGAAATCCGGAAGCAACAACTTAAAGCTTATCTATCACACCGAATCGATACTGCCAAATATCTTTTTATTGCCGAAGCATTGGGTTATCAGGGGGGACATTTTACCGGTATCGCGATGACATCCGAACGGATTTTACTCGGGCATCATAAAAGTGTACACGGAATTCCTGCCGACGGGGCTTTTACCTCCATCGAAGCAGAACGCACCAGCAAACCAGCGGTTAATGAAAAAGGAATGTCGGAGCCGACCGCCACAATCATGTGGAAAGCAATTTATCAGCTGGGAATCGATCCCTATGAAACAGTGCTGTGGAATGCCCTGCCGTGGCATCCCTATGATCCGGATGATGGGCTGCTGAGTAACCGCACTCCAACCGACCGCGAACTTGAAATGGGTTACGCTTCGCTGCGTATTTTTTTGGATATCTTTGACGGTGCTGAAATCATAGCCGTGGGGCGAAAATGTGAGCAAAGCCTCGATGCGTTCGGAATTACTGACTATACCCCCGTACGCCACCCTGCCAACGGAGGAGCGCCAAAATTCCGCCGACAAATGAAAAAGTTGATGAACCGCAGAATATCGAATAAAGAATAGTGAATTTCGAAGTGCTTACTTCTGCATTCGTCACTTCTTATTCCACGGTTCGATATTCCCTACCCCGTGCTTTGCATAGCGGCAGCTACTCCGTTAATACTTAAGAAAAGCGCATCGCGCAGGACGTTTTCATCCTCTTTATTTTCAGCATTCCAACGAGACAAAAGCTCAGCCTGCATAATGTTAAGTGGATAGGTAAACGGATTTCGGAATCGGATCGACTTTTTAATAACGGGACTGTTATCAAGAATTTCAGTCTGGCCGGTAATTTTTGATACAGCAGCAACCGCCTTTTCAAAATCTTCTACAATTTTCTTGTGGAAGAAACCATCATCAATATCTGTGTACATATTGGCCGTGGGGATGTGAGTACGAGCCATCTCCCGCTGGGCATTATCCAGAATTGCCCGAAAAAAGATTCCTTCTTCATACCACTGCTGCAGTTGACCAAGCATATCATCATCCTGAATCATATCATCCAGTACCTTCCCGATACCGTACCAGCCCGGTACGTTATATCGCACTTGTGTCCACGCAAATACCCAGGGAATCGCTCGAAGGTTTGCAAAATCTGCCGCCTTTGCGCTGCCCCTCGATACAGGACGCGATGCGATAGGTAATCGACTGATATGTTCGATAGGCGTCTTGGCCGTGTACCAGCTCCAAAAATCCTCATCATCAATAAGATTCCGATAGCTCTCCATAGATTTTTCGGCCAGCTTCTCCATTGTCTCGTTAAACTGCTCTTGTCGGGCGGTCGCTTTATGTTCGGTAACCGTAACGCGAATCATCGCATTCACAATTTGCTCGAGATGGCGGCGTGTTATGGACGGTAGCGAATAACGGAACGAAATAACCTCTCCCTGCTCGGTAAACCGAATGCGACCGTTATTACTGATGGGCGGAAGTGCCAGAATCGCTTCGTTAGAACGTCCCCCGCCCCGGCCTACCGTTCCGCCGCGACCGTGAAACAACCGAAAATCCATATCATACTCCCGGCAAACCTTACCCAAGTTAAGCTGCGCCTTTTCCAGGGCCCAATTAGCCATCCAGTAGCCACCGTCTTTATTACTGTCAGAGTACCCCAGCATAATTTCTTGGAAATCATTACGGGAACGTAACTGTTGCCGGTATAGCGGATTTTCGAAAATTTCTGACATCAGTCGTCCGCACTCTTTGAGATCCTCAATCGTTTCAAAAAGCGGAACCACATCAATTCGGCTGTCCACTTCACCGTTTTCGTAGCTCCAGAGTCCTACTTCTTTTGCAAGGATAAGTACCTCCAAAAGATCGCTCACACCGTGGGTCATGCTGATGATGTAATTGCCGAAACTCTGTGAGTCCAGCTCCAACAGCTTTTTGATCAACCGAAAAACATCTAACACTTTCATCGTTTCCTCGTCCAAATGAGCATGGGCGGGAGACAACGGGCGCGGATTTTTAAGCTCGTCGGTAAGAATTCCTATTTTCTTTTTTTCGGAAAGCGATGCGTACTTATCCGTCACCTGTCCTACAACAAACAGCTCGGCCACGGCCGCTTCATGTTTTTGACTGTGCTGACGGATATCGAGTCCCGCCATGTGGAAACCGAAAGTACGCGCGCGTACCAAAAGATGCTTCAGTTTTCCCTCCGAACCCACACATTCCAGTCCGGATTCGGATAAACTTTTGGAAATCATTTCCAAATCACGAACAAAATCGTCGGCGGTATATTTTTTTGCCTCATCAATAATTTGGTCGGGATTATCATCGCCGCCAGCCGCAACTAGGTGCTGTAGCTTGTGCATCATGTGCGTAACTTTTCGTCGATAAGGCTCTTGGCTGTACAACCGCCGGTAACGCTCCGATAGCGGGTCATCCTGCTCATCCTTTTCCAGAGATTTTTCGAGCTCTTCAGAAATATCATATTTACTCTGGGAAATACTTAAATATCGACGCAGATCATCGAGCTCTTCGAGATACAGGTCCATCACATTTTTACGCTGCTCGAGAATAGTATCCCAAGTCACTTCGGGCGTCACATTGGGATTTCCATCCCGGTCGCTGCCAATCCAGGATCGGTAGCGTAAGATTGTACTCAGATCGGGCACATCATCGTAATAGGCCTCAAAAGCGTTTCGCAGGTCATCATACAACACAGGAATAGTTTCCCAAATTGCATTTCGAAAATAGAACATCCCATTTTCCACCTCATCCTCTACCGTCACCCGCTCGGTTCGCACTTCATCTGTCGCCAGCAGTAAATGGATTTCATTTATGATATCCAGCGTTTTTTCTTTGCGTTCGGATGGTGTTAGCCCCTCCCCGCGCAGCTCATCAATCATTTTGGTAATTTGCTGCTGTTTGATCAGCACGCTGTGGCGACGTGCTTCGGTAGGGTGCGCAGTAATTGTCGGTTGGATATCGAGTTTTCCAATCACCGCTACCGCTTCATCCAACGTAAAGTTTTGTTCTTTTAAATGGTGAACGGCCTCGGCAATACTTTCGCCGCGGGGAGAATCGGGATCAGTATTGATGGCACGTTTCCGGTTAATGCGAGTAATCTCGCGTTGTTCCTGGGAATTCATCAGATGAAAAAAGACCGTATAATACCTGAGGAACCGGGCAATTTGATCTGTTGAAAAAGCCTCTATCCTTTCCAGTAGTCGGCTAAGAGCTTTCTCATCGCCATCATCAAAAGCGCGAGCCGCAAGCCGAGGAAAATATACCAAGGCTTCGAGAAACGCCTCCTCTTCTTTCTCCTGCACGATTTCTTCCAAAAAATAGGTCAACAACTCGACTTGGCCCGCAAGCTCTCCACTTATTTCACTCCGCCTTGCAAAATTTTCAACTAAATTTTCCCAATGCATTAATCCGGTATTTTGTCTTTATATTATGATATCTAAAATGATGATATAATCATAAAAGATATGACTAATCGATGCGCTTGGTGTGAAAACACCTTTGATCAATATATACGTTACCACGATGAGGAATGGGGTGTTCCCGTTCACGATGATCAAAAACAGTTTGAGTTTTTGGTTCTGGAAAGTGCCCAGGCAGGACTTAGCTGGAGCACTATCCTAAAAAAGCGTGCCGGCTATCGGGCGGCTTTTGCTAATTTTGACGTAGAAAAAGTTGCCCGTTTTGATGAAGAGAGAGTTCAAGAAATGCTAAATAATCCTGAGATAATCAGAAATGAACTTAAGATTAGATCAGCGATTAATAATGCGCAGCGCTTTATTGAAGTGCAGGGAGAATTCGGCAGTTTTGATGAATATATTTGGTCATTTGTGGATGGAGAGCCGATCCAAAACGAATGGGAACAAATGAATCAAATTCCGGTGACTACGAGCCTTTCGGATAAGCTTAGCAAAGACATCAAAAAACGCGGATTTAAATTTCTGGGGAGCACTACCGTTTATGCACACATGCAGGCTACAGGATTGGTTAATGACCACGTCGTCTCCTGTTTCCGTCATCAAGAGGTAAAGAAAATGGCTTAATAGTAAATAAACGCACAATTTTCTATTAAAATCCTCTATTTCTTACTATAAAGACGAATTTTGGGCTAGTAAAAAAGGTGATTTTTCCTATTTTAAAAGCAAATTAATAAAATTACTGAATCTTAAGTTAGGTTACATTATGCGCTCGATGTTTTCACTGGAAGAAGTCGGTGAAATGTTAGATATGAAAACCAGCGAGGTTGAAAAAGAAATTGAAGGCGGTCATCTGACATATTCATTTCATAACGGCGAAAAAAAGATTACGCTTTACGACCTCGAGAAATACATGGGAGCTGAACAGACTCAAAAAATTACCACCGAATACCTGGAAGATCAGAGTTCATCATAAGTTGGCAAACTCAGCCAAGCCTCTCCACTTACCTTCCGTTGTTGAAACTTTACTATAACTCTTCTTACTAAGCTGTTACTTTTTCTGCCCAGCGATCGATGTGGTCATTAACATATTTAATGTCATAGCCATCTCGGTTCAACAGCGCTGAAGCTACGGAGGCTCGAGCACCAGAACGGCAGTGGACAAGCCAGGTTTTGCTCTTATCCAACTCCTTTTCGCGCTGCAACAGACGAGTATGTGCAATATTCACCGCGCCGTCAATATGCCCGTCTTCATATTCGGTCGCTTTTCGCACATCCAGCACACGGTACTGATCACTTCTTATCAATTGGGCCGCATCCTCGAAATTGATGGTCTCCACAGAGGAAATATTTTCACTTTTCTGTAAATGCTCTTCCAGTTCCGCCGGTGTAGCGTAGCCAACAATATTATCGAGGCCGATTCGGATTAAATCTCTGACGGCTTCTTCAAGATTCTCCTCATCAATGATCAAATAAAGTTGATCCGTTGCTGGCATATAAGATCCCACCACAGTATTAAACTGTTTGTTAAATTGTGACAACAGCGATCCTTTCAGATGAGCATTCATAAAAGCGGTGCGTCCGCGCGTGTCCACAATTGTATGACCTTCTTGGGATGAAACTGCGGCCAACTCAGAAGCATCCATTTTTTGGGGATTGGGGAACTGACCAAGTACTGCAGGACCTTTCCTGTTATCACGTTTCATGCGAGCAAAATAGAGCGGCGGTTCGGGTTGCCCTTCTAGAATGTAATTCACAAAATGCTGTTCGGAGTCAGAAGCTTGTATTGATGGATTGAATCGAAGCTCATACCCCACTGTCGATTCCGGAATGGATCCCAGGGCTTTTCCGCATGCACTGCCCGCACCGTGTCCCGGCCATACCTGCAGATACTCCTCCATCTTTTTGAAATCTTCTACTGATCGGTATAACGTTCGTGCCGATGATTTCATAGCTCCTTTTTGTCCCGCTGCAGATTCCAGCAGATCGGGACGCCCTACATCCCCGACAAAAACAAAATCGCCAGACAATATCCCCATTGGCTCACTTGCTCCCGCGCCGTCGGTAACGGTATAACTGACATGCTCGGGCGTATGTCCCGGCGTATGCTTAACTTCGAAATGAATATTACCAATGCTAAACCGGTCCCCCTCTTTCACCAGCTGATAGTCATAATCGCTTCCCTTCAACCACTCATATTTCCAGTTTTGATCGCCTTCATCCGAAGCGTAAACACGTATTCCCTCCTCAGCAAATTCACGGAGACCCGTCAGGTAATCCGCGTGGATATGCGTTTCCGCTGCGGCAACGATTTCTAACCCCTCTTTTCGAGCTGCATTTTTGTAACGATCGATATCGCGCATGGGATCAACTACAACGGCCTCTCCCGTTGCTTGACACCCGATGAGATATGAATATTGAGCAAGCTTTTCTTCGAAAAGTTGTTGGAAGTACATAGAGCTTTGGGGTTCGATTTAACTTTTTTTAAGGGAAAGAATATAGCATTCCCAAGGATACTATTCATGCCGGAAGAGATCAAAATAACTCCAAATAAGAAACTCGATACTTGTAAAGCTTCTGCCGATTCTATACCATTCTTAATAATAAATTTTCATTTAAAAACGAGAAAAATGCTACGACGAGTTCTAACCGCACTCACAGTAGTGCTACTGGTGACCGGAAGTTTGGGCCATCCCGCAGAAGCCCAATCACTGGAAGAGTTCGAAAAAAAAGTAACTGAATTTACCCTTGATAACGGTCTCACCTTTATTGTAATTGAGCGTCCGGTAGCCCCGGTAGTCAGCTTTGCCACCTATGTTAATGTTGGCGGTGCCAATGAGCCTGTGGGCTATACGGGGATGGCACACATTTTTGAACATATGGCTTTCAAAGGAACCCATACTGTTGGCACCACCAATTGGAAAGAGGAACAAAAAGTACTTGAAAAGCTTGATCAAACCTACCGAGAATGGCTGGCCGAGAAACACAGTACTCAGCCCGATTCTGCCAAGATTGATACTCTTTGGAGCCAGTTTGAAGAGCTGCAAGAAAAGGCAGGCGAATATGTAGTTAACAATGAATTTTCTCAGATTATTGATCGCAATGGTGGAACGGGAATGAACGCCACCACGAGTCAAGATCGCACCAATTATTTCTATAGTCTGCCGGAAAACCGTCTGGAACTGTGGTTTAGCCTGGAATCAGATCGATTTAAGAACCCTGTTTTCCGTGAGTTTTATAAAGAGAAAGAAGTAGTGCGGGAAGAACGACGCATGCGTTCCGAATCGCAACCGATTGGACGGCTGATTGAAGAATTTGCAGCCGTAGCATATACGGCCCATCCGTATGGGCGACCTGTTGTGGGCTGGCATTCGGATATTACCGCCACCACGATGAAAGACGCCCGGGAATTTTATAACACCTACTACGTACCCAACAATATTACAATGGCTATCGCCGGTGATGTAAATCCTGATGAAGCTAAAAAACTGGCGGAAAAATATTTTGGGGTTCTCCGGGAAGGGCCTAGGCCGCCACCTGTTTATACCGAAGAGCCGGAACAGCGCGGCGAACGACGTTTTACAATCGAAGGCCAATCCCAACCCTATTTTATCATGGGATACCATACCGTTGCCCAAGATCATCCTGACTCAAAAGCTCTACAACTGCTTGGCAACATCTTGTCCGGTGGACGTACCTCTATCCTCTATAAGCGTATGGTCGAAGACGAACAAACGGCTCTGCAGGTTAGCGCTTTTAATGGATATCCGGGGCAAAAATATGAAACGCTATTTGCGACCTTGGCTATTCCCAATCAGGATGTAAGTGTTGATACCATGGAAACTTCTAT
>CAZYOD010000051.1:0-2587 GCA_964648635.1 uncultured Balneolaceae bacterium
CAATCACCCTCTATCACAATTCCCATCACTGCGGACAAATAGCATCGGCTATCGTAAAGGGAAAGAAGTATTGAAAATTACCTGCATTGAAACACCGAATCAATTGAATTTGAAGCTTATGTTGCAGAGAAAAAGTCATTGACAAATTTGGGAAGCCGCTTATTATGCAGAGGTATGAACCATTATTAAAATCCTACAGGAAGATTGATTAACGCGCCATACTTCCTTAAACTTTTTTATAGACCTTCACCAAAAAGAGTATCAATGTATAGTCTAACCCGGATAGCTGTCATTCTTCTGTTATTTTCGGCTTGTAATGGCGCATTTTATTCCAGTGAAGATGATGAGCTGCGATTGGAGCTCGAAATGAAATCGGAAGAAATTAATACCTTGCAGGATATTGAGGCGGAACTTTCGGCGACTAATATTTCCGGTAATGAATTGGTATATGAATTTACCTCCAGCTGCCAGCATGCCTATACTATCCAGAAAGATGATTCTGTGCTATTTGACAGCAGAGAAGAAACAGCATGTGCCACGGTACTCACTGAATTGAGACTAGATCCACAAGAGAGTAAAACGTATCAGATCTCATTATCTTCAGCTGCAAACGATAATACGCTGGAAAGCGGAATGTACAGCTTGGAAGCTTTTCTTCTCAATGATCGAAGTCCGAAAGTAGAAGCTACTTTTGTTATCGAATGACGGTAATTATTCTGTATTTTTTATCATCCTTTCTCTATCCTTCGGCATTGCATAATTGACCAAAACCTAAAGTATGAAATCCACCTCCGCCAACTCGTTACGTAATGCACTTTCAAATCAGGTTCAGCGTCTCCATGACAAAATTGAGAACCTGGAACAACTGAGCAGCCGTCTGTCAATGGGCCGCCTGGCTGTCTTTGTGGGTGGATTGGGGCTGGTGTACCTGTCCGGACGATTGGGACCTGAATGGTTGTTTTGGATAGCTCTCGCGGTTTTTATTGTGGGATTTGCCCGCTTAGTAAACATTCATAAAAATATTGATCAGGCAAAAGAATCGTTCACGATTTGGAAATCCATCCGCCAAAAACACCTTGCCCGGCAATCGCTGGATTGGCAAAATATTCCCGAGCGTGCTCCCTCTAACAATTACGAAAATCATCCCTTTGCCAATGATTTGGATATTCTGGGACAGCACTCCCTGCTCCAGCTCATGGATACGGCGACCTATCAAGGCGGCACCGATCAGCTGACAAAGTACCTGTTGACGCAAAACCCTTACCCTCAAGAAATCAAAAAGCGACAGCAAATTGTCAGAGAACTCACTTCAATGTCCCAGTTTCGGGATCGCCTTCATCTGCTGGCCGAGTTAAATCACGAGCAAGATTTGGAGGGCGATTGGAGTCTGGAGAAGCTGCTGAGGCATCTGCATCAATCTAAAGTAAAGAATTACACCGTTCCACTGTTAATCCTCGGGGGACTTTCGGCTCTTAACATCATCTTGTTGGGACTGTATCTTACGGGAATAATCGGTCCGTATGTCATCATCAGTTTTGTGCTGTACCTGGTGATGTACAATTTCAACAGCGAAAAGATTTCGGGACTGTATAATGAGTCTTATCAAATTGAAAAGCAGCTGAGCCGGTTTAATGCGATCTTGCACTTTCTGGAAACCTACAACTACGGATCAAAAGAAAAGCTCAAACATTTTTGCAAGCCGTTCTGGAGCAGTGACTATTCCCCATCGAAATATGTAAAGCAGATTATCCGGATCGCGGGTGCGGCTTCATCCCAACAGAGCGAAGTCGTTTGGGTATTGCTTAATTTTATAATGCCCTGGGATCTATATTTCGCTCAAAAGTTAAGTACCTACAAAAAGGAGATAGCCCCCAAACTTTCGGAATGGCTGACTCATTTCTACCAACTCGAGGCGTTTTCTTCGATGGCTAATTTTGCCTGGCTGAATCCCGAATACACTTTTTCCCTGCCGGATGAAGAATCCAAACAACCTTTTGATGCTAAAAACTTAGGGCACCCCCTCATTCCCAAAAATGAAAGGGTAGCCAACGACATTTCTATTGATTCGAAGGGCGATATTCTTCTCATAACGGGCTCAAACATGGCTGGGAAAAGTACTTTTCTACGGACGATGGGAATCAACCTGGCGCTGTGTTTTGCGGGCGCTCCGGTAAATGCATCTGGTTTTTCTACGACACCCTTTCGTCTCTACAGCAGCATCAATGTAACAGACTCTCTGGACAACGGGCTGTCTCATTTTTATGCGGAAGTCAAGCGGCTGAGAGAACTCCTGAATCTGCTGCGGGATGATCACAACACGCCAGTATTTTTTATGGTGGATGAAATTTATCGCGGGACCAACAATCGCGAACGCCTGCAGGGCAGCGAAGCATTTTTGAAGAATGTAGCCGGTAAAAACGGCGTTGGCTTGGTCTCCACACATGACCTTGAACTTGCACAACTCGAAGAATCTATCCCGGAGCTCAGCAACTGGCACTTTTCTGAAACGATAGAAGACGGAAAAATGAGTTTCGAATATAAGCTCAAGCCGGGACCTTGCCCTTCGACCAACGCCCTCAAAATTATG
>CAZYOD010000051.1:2687-11473 GCA_964648635.1 uncultured Balneolaceae bacterium
GCACGATGCGCAATCACTTGATAAAGTATTCAACTATATTTCTAATTCTCCTTCTTGCAAGTTACGGTAATCTTCTGGCGCAGCAATCGAACGGATCCAATAATAATACCCCAAACAAAACATCCTCGTTTCCGTCCCTAAGTGCCGTAAAAATGGAGTCTCAACATGAAATTACACTGGACGGTAAATTGGAAGAATCTATTTGGAAACAAGCTCCGGTAGCAACTGACTTTATCCAACGATCCCCCAATGACGGAAAACCGGCCACGGAGAAAACTGAAGTCCGTATAATTTATTCTGACAACGCCTTCTATGTTGGTATCCGCGCCTTTGACAGCGCAATGGATTCTGTAGCTGCGACCCTCTTTCGCAGAGACGGCGGAGCTTATAGCGACTGGGTTTATGTAAATATCGACAGTTATGATGATAACCGTACCAGCTTCAGTTTTGCCGTAAATCCACGGGGTGTCCGTAAAGATATTTTAACCTTCAACGATAATGATGAGGATCTTCGCTGGGATGCCGTATGGGAGACTAAAACTACTATTCAAGAAAACAGTTGGGTGGCTGAAATACGTATTCCCCTCTCCCAATTACGCTTTGACACGAATAAAGAAACCCAAAGTTGGGGAATCAACTTCCAGCGACGTCTGGCACGTAAAGAAGAAGTTTCATTTTGGTCTCCTACTCCTCAAAATGCCTCCGGCTTTGTATCTCGTTATGGCAAATTAACCGGCCTTAGCAATTTACCTAAGATTAATCGACTCGAAGTTACACCCTATGCATCCGGCAGCCTGACCCGAGCACCGGACAATTCCGACAACCCATTTTATCATTCTAATGATTGGAACGGATCCATAGGGGCCGATGTCAAATATGGTATTACCTCCGATTTTACGCTTACAGGCACCATTAATCCAGATTTTGGCCAAGTGGAAGCTGATCCCGCTGTAATCAATCTGAGCGCCTACGAAACGTTTTTTCCAGAGCAGCGGCCGTTTTTCCTGGAAGGAACCGATATTTTTGAATTCGGTCGCACGCAAACTTACAACACCTTCGGTAATCCGCTGGTTTTTTACTCTCGGCGGATAGGCCGTCAGCCACAAGGCAATGTTTCTAATGCGGGCATTAACGCTGAATATTCTGAGTATCCTGATCAAACAACCATTGCCAGTGCCGCAAAAATAAGTGGAAAAACAGACGGCGGTTTTTCCCTTGGCATTCTCAATGCTTTCACATTGCGCGAAAAAGCACAATTTCGCACTGCAACGAACCAAGACGGCGACATCAGTGTGGAACCTCCGACTAATTATTTTGTGGGTCGCGTGAAACAGGATTTCAATGACGGCCGCACTATTATCGGGGCATACGGTAGTGCAGTCAATCGTATAATTAGCAATGACTATCTCAAAAATTCACTCCATAAATCAGCTTACATTGGCGGTGTAGATTTTGAACGCAGCTGGAATGATCGCGAATGGATTTTAAGCGGTGTTATTTCCGGAGCGAGTGTTAACGGATCGACTGATGCCATCGCTCAAACACAACGCAGCAGTGCCCGGTATTACAACCGCGTGGACGCGGATTATCTCTCGATGGATCCTAACAAAACAAACCTCAGCGGTTATGCCGGTGAGCTATCGTTCGGTAAATTCGGGGGAGACCACTGGAGAGGTTCATTTAGTTATTCCGTCGTTAGTCCGGGCTATGAAGTTAATGATATGGGATTTGAAAATCGTGCCGATTATCAAGCTACCTCATATTTCATTTCCTACCAAGAACAGTCTCCGAAATTATTCCGATTTTATAAACTCTGGGCCTTTGCCGGCCACAGCTGGAATTTCGGTGGTGATCTTATCACCAATTTTTATCAAACCGGCGGCTACTTACAGTTCAATAATTTATGGTCCTTTAATTATAATACCCGTATCAACGGTAAATCATATTTAGATCGTATTACACGTGGAGGGCCTGTGGCAGAACGAGCCAAAGATTGGAATTTGAATATCAATGTTAACTCCGATCAAACAAAGAAAGTATCATTTAACGTTGGTACCAATCAGCGTACGGATGTCTCAGGTGAATATGATCATGTTTTTTGGACCGGCGTTGAAATGCGTCCCGCTACTTTTGTTCAGATTAGCATATCGCCGGAGCTTAGTATCCAAAAAGATACAGACCAATATGTTACGGCTGTCGCTGATCCTTTAGCTAATCAAACATATGATAACCGTTATATTTTTGCTGACATTGACCAGCAAACCTTATCTACCAGCTTCCGGCTTGACTGGACCTTTAGTCCTTCGATGAGCCTGCAAACCTATGCTCGTCCGTTCATTACCAGTGGTAATTTTTATAACTACAAAGAATTTACAACTCCCTACGAATATGAATTTGATGTTTATGGGGAAGATCGGGGGACCATCCAACAAATCGGCGATACCTATACTGTGGATCCTGATGCCGGCGGACCGGCCAAATCTTTTTCATTCAGCGATCAGGACTTCAATTTCAAAGCCATCCAAACCAATGCCGTATTTCGCTGGGAATACCAGCCCGGTTCTATTTTGTATCTGGTTTGGCAGCAAGATCGATCAGGGCTAACTTCTCACAATGATTTTCGTTTGGATCGCGACTTCAATCGACTTTTCAAAGCTAAACCCACCAATATCTTCCTGATTAAATTGAATTATTGGTTCGGTACTTAAGCAATCTAATATTATTCTTTTTGAAAGCCTCAACCATACCGGGTTGGGGCTTTTTTCTTTCCACCGGAAATGTAGTTTTCCCTCTACCAAACTTTCTTTATTCTCCAGAGTAGAAATATTCAATAATACAAAACAGTTATGTTATCTTTTAAACAGTTATGGGTCGGATTATTACTAACAACTATTTTATGCGCATGTAATAATCCAGAAAGTAATAATAACATCTCATACCTTGCACTGGGTGACTCTTATACTATTGGAGAGAGTTTAGATAAGGACAAGTCATGGTCTATACAACTGACCGATTCGCTCCGGGAACGCGGGTTCTCGGTAGATTCACCTGACATTATTGCTCAAACCGGGTGGACTACCGGTCAGCTAAAAGAAGCTATTTCAAAAGCCGATCCTGCAGAAACCTATGATTTGGTTTCACTGCTTATTGGAGTGAATAATCAGTACCAAAACAAAAATTTTGAACAGTTTGAAACGGAATTTGAGGACCTTCTAAAACTGGCTATTTCATTTTCCGGTAATGACTCCAGTAAAGTTTTTGTTGTTTCTATACCCGATTACGGAGTTACTCCTTTTGGTCAGGATAGGAATCCTGAGAAGATAGCTAACGCACTTAAGCGATATAACAATACCGCCCGAAATATTTCTCGAAAATATGACGTGTCGTTTATAAATATCACCCCAATTTCTAAAAAAGCTACTACCGACCTAACGCTTATCGCCAATGACGGGCTTCATCCATCGGAGAAAATGTACCGGCAATGGGTCGCAGAATTATTCCCGGTAGTATTATCCAAAATCCAGCAGTAATGAATCTTCTAACTGAAATTGAACAGGCTAATCAGCGAATTCAAAGAGACATTTTTCAGACGCCTCTGCTCTATTCAAACTGGCTGAGTGACGCTTGTAACGGCGATGTCTACCTGAAGCTTGAAAGCGAACAGGTTACCGGATCGTTCAAAGCCCGTGGCAGTCTCAACAAATTAAAGTGGATTAAGGAACAAAATCTGAACGCGCGACCTGTTACAGCTTCGACGGGAAACCACGGACTCGGTTTTGCCCGAGCCTGCGATCTGCTGGGAATAAACGGAAAAGTTTTTCTTCCGCATAATGCTGTTAGTTCCAAGGTGAAGGCTATTGAGGCTTATAACGTAGAAATCGAATTCCACGGTGACGATCCCTATACCACTGAAATCCACGCTCGTAAAACTGCCGAGAAAAACGATTGGATTTACGTATCTCCCTATAATGATCTCCAAATAGTAGCCGGACAGGGAACTATCGGTGTGGAAATTTTGGAGGAAATCCCCCAGCCCGATAACATTCTGGTAACGGTGGGCGGTGGCGGACTTATTTCAGGAATTGGAACTTTTATCAAAGAGAAATCACCCAGTACAAATATCATCGGCTGCCAGCCCGAAAATTCGCCCGAAATGAGCGTAAGCGTCCGCGCCGGCCAATACTGTGAAGTGGAATCAAAACCTACGCTTTCCGACGGTTCGGCCGGAGGATTTGAACCCGATTCCATCACCTTTGATTTGTGCAAAAAGTTAGTCAATGAGTTTATTTTAATTCCCGAAGACGAAATTGCTGATGCGATTCGTTCTATGATACAGCACCACAGTAAAATAGTGGAAGGATCGGCCGGTGTGGCTATTGCGAGCCTCTTCAAAAATCCCGGACAGTTTTCCGAACAATCTACGGTGGTCATTGTCTGTGGCGCTAATATTTCTACAGATAAACTTGAATCCATTATTTGCACATGATATGCTAGAGATCTTCGGTTCCAGCTTACAGGATTTTGCCCGTAATATTCGAATTGTAGATATCCTGGATATTGCTGTTATCTCTGTTGTTTTCTATCTGTTGATCGACTGGCTGATCCGAAGCCTCTCAAGACGTACGCTGATCGGGTTTTCCATATTATTAATAGTCTACTTTGCTGCCTGGCTTTCAGGAATGTATCTGACGGAACTGCTCATCCAGGCATTATTTCTCGTCATCTTGATTGGCTTAGTAGTGGTTTTCCAATCGGATATCCGACGTTTTGTTGACCGCATCGGCAACTGGAATTTTTTCTCTAATAACGACACCGCTTCGAATTCAAACACAGCTCCTAATAAAATTACCGAAGCAGTGGTAGAAATGGCCGAAATTAAAAGGGGGGCTCTACTCGTCATTCGAGGAAACGAGAACTGGGAGCGGCATATCGATGGTGGTATTCAGCTCAATGGTTCACTTTCCATTCCGTTATTGTATAGCATATTTAATCCCACCGATCCCGGCCACGATGGAGCCGTTTTGTTGGAAGGTGATACGATTGTGCGATTTGGCGTCCACTTGCCGCTGTCAAAGAATTTAGGCGACAATGTTGAGGGAGGCACACGTCATGCAGCAGCATTGGGTATCTCAGAACGTTGTGATGCCCTTGTAGTTGTTGTTTCGGAAGAACAGGGAACAATTAGCGTAGCACAATCCGGCACCCTAACCAAGTTGAAATCAGCCAGTGAGTTAAAACATGTTCTTGATAATTTTTGGGAAGAGCATTATCAATCAAAGGATTCTACAGTAACCGGCAGTTGGAAAATAAGAAATCTCCGAACGGCCATTGCATCGGTAACTGTTGCAGGAGTTCTTTGGTTTGCCTTCGTTTATCAGTCCGAAACGGTTTATCGTTCGTTTTCGATTCCCATAGAATATCACAATTTGCAAAACAGTAAAACACTAGTACAAGATTCTCTGCCAATGCAAGCTCAAGTTACTCTTGCGGGACCTGAGCAAGCTTTTCGTTCCCTGAATCCTTCCGACCTTGCAATAATCTTTGATATAAGTGAAGAAAATCTAACTACGGGTGAACTGTTAATTACTGAAAGTAACATTAACCTGCCCAATGATTTTCGTCTATACGATGTAAATCCGAGATCGTTAGAAATTAGTGCAGAGGAAGTTGAACTCATTCAGCTGCCTGTCAAAATTTCGGTGACCGGTACCCTTCCCGATCAGTTAGAGCTTACCTCTATTGAGGCAAAGCCCGAAATAGTCACCGTTTTCGTAGCCGCGAGTAATACCTCCGATTCTATTGCTACCAAACCTGTTGATCTTTCTGAAATTGAAGAGTCAACTGATATCACCAAAGATCTGGTACTTCCATTAGGAATTTCACTTCCTGAAGATACATCCTCAGAAGTTTTAATTTCTATTGATGTTTCAGAGAAAGTTGAAAATCCTTAAATCCTAGTTATTGTGCGTCACTTTATACTATTACTTACTATTTTTTTCATAGCGGGAACAGCGCAAGCACAAAATGAAAATGTAATTTCCATTAATGCTTCGGCAGAGGTACTTGTACCCGCTGATCAAATTACGTTTCACATCAATTTAAATGCGGGAGCGGAGACCCCGCAAGAAGCATATGACCTTCATAAGGAGCGAGAAAAAGCACTGGTAGAAGCACTCAAAAGTAACGATATCGCAGAAGAGAATATCGATTTTGAACCGATCTCTATTTCCAAAACATATAACAATCAGTACCCCCGGGAAGAAGGGGAAGTACACGTCCGTACCAGTCAGAGCGTTATTCTAAAACTGGAAGATTTTGATACATACGAAGAAATACAGATCGTGCTTATTGAAAATGGGTTCGATGAATTTAGCGGTAATTTTTCATCCAGCGAGTTAGATCAAGGAAGAGATGAGGCCTTAAAAAAAGCACTGGACTCAGCGCGTGAGAAAGCAGATATCATTGCCGGAGAAACAGGACTCACGATTACAGGAATAAAAAATGTTACCTACTCGTATAACCAAGGTCCGCCCCGCCCCATGATGATGGAAGCGCGTGCAAAATCCTCGGATAGTCTGATGGAGTTTGATCAAACGGTAAGCGTTTCAGCCACTGTTTCTGTGACGTATAATTTTAATTAATAGATCGTCGGACGACGAAAAGTTGACGTCCGACGAGTTATTAATTTTAATCACACAAACTGCGCTTCTTCAGTAGAACCTTTCAACGCCAGCGTAGAACTTCTTCCGCCGTCGATCGATTTTTTGACGGCATCAAAATAGCCGGTACCCACCTCGCGCTGGTGTTTTGTTGCAGTGTAGCCATTTTTTTCATAGTCAAATTCGGCCTCCTGCAATTGCGAATAGGCTGCCATTCCATCCTCTTTATATCGGCTGGCAAGGTTGAACATCCCAAAGTTAAGCGAGTGAAATCCTGCCAGAGTTACAAACTGGAATTTGTATCCCATGGCTGCTAACTCCCGCTGAAAGCCCGAAATTTCACGATCGCTCAAATTCTTTTTCCAGTTGAAAGAGGGCGAACAGTTATATGCCAGCAGCTTACCAGGATATTTTTGATGTATAGCTTCGGCAAATTTTTGGGCTTCAGTAAGATCCGGTTTCGATGTTTCGCACCAAACCAGATCGGCGTACGGCGCATAAGCCAACCCGCGGCTGATAGCCTGATCCAGCCCATTTTTCACATGGTAAAAACCTTCATCCGAGCGTTTGCCCGTCAGGAATTTGTGATCATAAGGATCCACATTGCTGGTAAGCAGTTTGGCCGAATCTGCATCAGTACGGGCTATAACCAGAGTAGATACATTCAACACATCCGCAGCCAAACGAGCGGCCGTCAGGGTTTTTATAAACTGTGATGTAGGCACGAGCACCTTTCCACCGAGGTGACCACATTTTTTTTCTGAAGCCAGCTGATCTTCAAAATGAACACCGGCGGCCCCTGCTTCAATCATCGCTTTCATCAGTTCAAAGGCATTGAGTGCGCCCCCGAAGCCCGCTTCGGCATCAGCCACAATAGGTGCCAGCCAGTGGGTAGAATTGTCTCCTTCCAGATGGTGAATCTGATCAGCCCGAAGTAGCGTTTGGTTGATTTTTTTGACGAGTTCAGGCACGCTGTTGGCGGGATACAAACTCTGATCGGGATACATGCATCCCGCTAAGTTGGCATCAGCTGCCACTTGCCATCCACTCAAATAAATAGCTTTTAATCCTGCTTTTACCTGCTGCATAGCCTGATTTCCGGTCAGGGCTCCGAGAGCGCGGATAAAATCTTCTTCATGCAAAAGTTTCCACAGTCGTTCGGCTCCCAGTTCGGCCACCGTTTGTCGTATTACAACCGAACCCTGCAAACGAATTACATCTTCGGCCGAATAATTACGTTTAATCCCCTCCCATCGAGGATTAGTTTTCCATTCTTTTTCTAGTTGTTGTGCTGTTATCATGGCGTCTCCTTAATTTTTGATATTTGCTTCCCGAAGTGCGGTATGAAAAAAGTCTGGCAAGTTTTCCAACAGAAAAATCGCACCGACATCTCTCCGTGCCTGCTTAAACTGCTCTTTGACAGTCTCAATAGATTTTTCGGCTTGCCCCTTCATTACTTCGTCAACTTCATCCAAGATTTGGCTTAATTCTTCATCAAACATTTTATCAACAAGTGTGCGCGTAATTTTACGTCCGTTTTTCATCTCCATTTGATGATGAATCCACTGCCAAATTTGAGCTCTCGAAATTTCAAGTGTAGCTAAATCTTCCATCAGATTATCCCAGGCTACGCAACCGATATCCTGATTCCACCCTTGCATGTAGGCAATTCCCACGCGGATATTCGTCCTCAAGCCCTCCTCGGTCACATCGCCACCGCCCTGCGGTAACAGTCCGGGATATTTATCTTGATCAGAAAGCAGCCTGTCTAGCTGATTATCTTCGGGAAAACATTCGAGCGCTGAAGTAATAAAGTAAGGATGCGAAACCCAGCAGCCGTCGTGACCGATGTCGTGCTCGTTTTTTTTATCAGCCAGAACCTTGGCGGTCTGTTCTTTTCGCAACTCGGAATTTTTGCCGGGCGTAAATGCAGACATCCCTCCTATAGCCATTGCGCCGCGACTGTGACAAATTTTTATCAAACGTTTTGCATATTGATCCATCCACGGCTTGCTCATATCTATGGTACTTCGATCGGGCATTACGCGATCTTTGTGATATCGAAGCACTTTGATATCGCTGAATATTTTATCCCATCGACCTACATTCAGTCCTGCAGCATGATCT
>CAZYOD010000052.1:0-11300 GCA_964648635.1 uncultured Balneolaceae bacterium
TCTCTATTTCAACGGCTTATACGCTTTTACGCGTTTCTGTTAGTAAGACCGTTGAAAAGGGAAATCCTTACAAACTTTTTTCATTTTTTTATATAATCTGTTTTGCAACTGCTAAAGTGCTTATAAAATGGATTATACCAATAGTCAGTCTGTTCCTTTTGAGTCGGTGGATTACAATCATGGATTGAAGGTAGCCAAAGGTTTCTTGAAGTTAGACAAAAACGGCATAGAACTGGAGTACCGGGAACAGGATAGTTTTGTGGGGCTGGTAAAGTCTGATGTCAAGACGCTCCACGTTCCGTATGAGTCCCTGGAAGCTATCGAGTTTAAAAGAGGTTGGTTTAGTGCAAAGATTATTTTGAAGACATCATCCATGCAGTTATTACAGAAACTGCCGGGCAATGAACAGGGGGAATGTACACTCAAGGTAAAGCGTAAACATCGGGATGAGGCGCAAAATACCGTATCTAAAGCACGGATAGGGCTATCGGAGTATAAATTGGATCAGCTGAATGACAGCTCCGATTAACAAGCTATTTTTTAGCTGATGTACCCCTTCGCCGCTAATAACTCGGCGTTTAAAATAGCGCCGCCTGCCGCACCGCGGATCGTATTATGAGCCATGGTCACGTAACCGAGATCCATAACCGTTCCTTCGCGGAGTCTGCCGACGGCCGTTTGCATGCCGCCTTCGCGATCGGCGTGGAGCCGAGGCTGTGGATATCGATCTTCGGTGTAAAGCTTAACGGGATTGTCCGGAGATGAGGGCAGATCCAAATCTGCAATCGGATTCGTCCAGTCTGTAAAGGCTTTCTGAACCTCTTCGATACCCGCAGGCTTATCTTGCAGTTTTACAGATACCGAAAGGAGGTGCCCCTCAATGGTTGGGACTCGCACTGCCGTTGCCTGAATCGTAAAATCACTAAAAGAGATCGTATCATCTGTTCGTGTACCCAGCACTTTAGTGGATTCGGTTTGAACCTTCGGTTCCTCACCACCGATATAGGGCACCACATTGGCAGTTATGTCTAGGCTGGATACCCCGGGATATCCCGCCCCGGAAACTGACTGCATGGAGGTGACAACTATAGAATCAATTCCAAAGACATCGTGCAGGGGTTTCAGCGACATCGAAAGTGGGATCGAAACGCAGTTGGGGTTGGTTACAATCCACCCGTTGCCGCTGGAATCGAACGACTGTTTTTTGATAAGTTCCGCGTGATCGGGATTCACTTCCGGCACCAGCAGCGGCACCCGATCGTGCATGCGGTAATTTTTAGCGTTGGAGATCACCGGAATCCCTGCTTCGGCAAAGCTTTGTTCGATGTCGCCGGCGACTGAGGAATCCAATCCGGAGAAAACAAAATCAACATCACCAAACTTTTTCGGATCGCATGCTTTGACCTCCATGTTGGCTACACCAGATGGAAGCTCCGTCTTTTCGATCCAGTGTACAGCTTCTCTATACTTCTTGTCGGCTGATCGTTTTGAGGCGCCTAGTGTATTGATTTTGAACCATGGGTGATTTTCAAGGAGACGAACGAATTTTTGTCCTACTGCTCCGGTCGCGCCCAAAATACCGACTTGAAATGTCTTCATCGTAAAAGTTATAATCTAATTTATTGGTTATAAATAAGAGTAGAATTGGAGAAGGCTCAAAACTTTCTACTCAAGACTCATGACTTCTCAGCCCTGAAAATAGGTATAAAAGCAGAATTAATTAAGGCGGTATTTTTTTCTATCTTTGGACTTCTCAAAAATTCATTATCCAAAAAATTTTAGCACTACATGTCAGTAACCGAACTCGATAATTTAGATACGCTTGTATCGCTGGCTAAAGCCCGCGGTATGATTTACCAATCGTCAGAAATTTACGGCGGACTCGGGGCCGTTTATGATTATGGTCCGTTGGGAGTTGAACTGAAACGCAACATCCGCGACTTGTGGTGGAAAGAGATGACTCAGCACCACAACAATATTGTGGGGCTCGATTCCGCTATTTTTATGCATCCCAAAGTGTGGGAGGCCAGCGGTCATGTGGGCGGATTTAACGATCCCATGATTGACGATAAGCAGTCGAACAAGCGCTATCGTGCTGACATGTTGATCGAAAACCATATTGCCAAACTCCGGAGCGACGGTCAGGCAGAAAAGGCGGATGAGCTTCAAGAACTGCTGGATACGGCCGGATCGCGGGAAGGTATTTGTGAGGATCTGCATGCCATTATTATGGATGAAGAGATTCGTGCTCCCGAATCAGGAGCTTTTGAATGGACCGAGGTCCGACAGTTCAATCTGATGTTTAAAACGCAATTTGGGGCAACTTCTTCCGGTGATGGGGAGGATGATGCGGTTTACCTGCGTCCTGAAACTGCACAAGGTATCTTTGTAAATTTTAAGAATGTGATGGATACGGCGCGCCAGAAGATTCCGTTCGGCATTGCACAGATAGGGAAGGCATTCCGAAACGAGGTTGTGGCCCGTCAATTTGTGTTCCGTATGCGGGAGTTCGAACAGATGGAGATGCAATATTTTGTAGAACCCGGCACCGATAAAGAAAGCTATGATAACTGGCTAAACAAGCGGCTGGACTGGCACAAGGAATTGGGAATCCGCGAAGAAAAACTGCGCACGCATCCGCATCCTGAAGATAAACTGGCGCACTACGCCGCTGCTGCTGCCGATATTGAGTACGAATATCCCATTGGTTGGCAAGAGGTAGAGGGAGTTCATAACCGCACCGATTTTGATTTGAGTCAGCACATGGAATATTCGGGCAAGAAGCTGGAATATTACGATCAGAAAAAACAGGAAAAGTATGTGCCCTATGTTATTGAGACTTCTATCGGGCTGGACCGCACGGTGATGATGGTGCTTTGTGACGCTTATCGCGAGGAAGAAGTGGATGGCGATACGCGAACGGTTCTGAAAATGAATCCAAAACTAGCCCCTACCAAAGTGGGGGTGTTTCCGCTCATCAAAAAAGATAAACTGCAGGATTTGGCACATAAAATTACCGACGATCTGCGCGAAGATTATAATGTATTGTATGATGAGTCCGGATCGATTGGAAAGCGCTACCGCCGCCAGGATGAAGCGGGTACGCCGTTTTGCATTACGGTTGATTTCGACGGTGTGGAGTCTGAGGGAGAAGATACAGTGACGATTCGCTACCGTGATGATATGACGCAAGATCGCGTTCCCGTAAGCCGACTTCGCGAAGTGATTGATGAGAAGATGAACAGCTGGAAGCCGGAGTAATTAAAAAAAGGTAGTCCACTCTGAAGTGGACTACCTTTAAGATTATTGCGAGGTGAGTTCCATCTAAATGGAAACTACATTCCACCGCCGGTGTTAGCTAAACCGATTACTCCACATGCAACTCGGGGACCCGCAGCACCTGAAGGTTGCGATTCGAGATCATCTTCTCCGCCATGTACTATCACGCCGCGGCCGATGATATTGTCCGCCCCGTTAAGCGAGATTTTCGGATCTACATAATCAATTGTTGCGGTACCGTCATCATTGACCGTCAGATTTCCCATATCGCCCATGTGTCGGTTATCGTCGGTAGGAGATCCGTGCTCAGTTTCATCGGGATTGTAATGACCGCCGGCTGAAGTTCCGTCGTCGGCAGAGCAGTCGCCGTACTCGTGGATATGAAAGCCGTGCTTACCCTGACTGAGCCCTTCAAATTCTCCTTTTACCTGCACGCCTTCATCAACGGATTCGAAGGTAACCGTTCCCGAAACATCATTGCCTTCAGTGGCATGAAGAACCGCAATAGCTTTGGAATTCGTTGTGGGTTTTACTGTTTCTTCTGCCGTCTCGTTAGGTTCTTGATTTTGTTGGGCGCAACCAATGGCAAAGAAAACCAAGAGAAGAGACAGTGAATATTTTTTTAATAATGTCATCATAATGTGTTTTTTAATTATCGATTAGTGATCCAATTCCTCTAACATGTCGAAATGTATTGGCATTCAATCAAAGTTAAAAATCGATAAGCAAAAAGAGGATAGTTTTGGGCTTTACCATAAGGTTGATCTATGCGGGGGCTGCAAGCTGATCGCCAAACGCTCCCTCGAATGAAATTTTTTTGGATCGCATGAATGGTATGGGATTTATATTTTAGTACGCATTGTAAACAATAGAATATACACATAAACTTTCTGTTACTATGAGTGATAGCACAACCCCGCTTTTCCATCTGGCATTTCCCGTAGCCGATCTCGACAAAACCCTAACTTTTTACCGGGATGTACTCGGCTGCAAAACAGGACGCAGTTCAGATAAATGGATCGACTTCGATTTTTGGGGACATCAAGTTGTGGCACATTTGAGTCCTGAGGAAGCGGGGAAATCCAGCATGAATGATGTGGACGGTCACGCGGTGCCGGCAAAACACTTTGGACTTATTTTGGAATGGGAACAATGGGAGGAGCTGGCCGAACGACTACAGAAAAAGGGAGTCGATTTTATTATTGAACCATACGTTCGATTTGAGGGAAAACCCGGCGAACAAGCCACGATGTTTTTCAAGGATCCCAGTGGCAACGCACTCGAATTCAAAGCCTTCCGAAATAAAGAGCAAATATTTGCTAAGTGAGGGTAGTCTGAGTAGTGAGATGTGAGTGTTGAGACTTCTCAGTACTCAATACTCATGACTTACTACTAAATTCCTCCTCGATTTCGCTCATTTTCATTGCCAACTCTTCCCACTCAGAATAGGTTTCCACCAGCTCGGCTTTCAGCTTGTCATATTCCATGGAGATCTCTTTGACCTGCTCCTCATTATCGTAAAAATCAGATTGAGACATCAGCTGCTCGATCTCTTCCTTTCGGGATTCCATCTGCTCAATGCGGTCCTCCAGTGGTTCCATTTTCTTTTTTAGCGGTTTTAGCTTCTTCGATTTCTGTTGACGTTTTTGAGCTTTCCGCCGCCGTTCTTCTTTGCGTGACAGTCCGTTACCTGAAGCGCCAGAACTGCTTTCTTCTTGATCTTCTTTGTCAGCCTCTTCACGTTCTTCTACTTTATTAAGGTAATAAGAAACGTTGCCCAAAAAGGTGTTGGTCTCGTCGGGACGCACTTCGAGCACTTTATCCACAATGGGATCCAGGAAATCACGGTCGTGCGATACAATCATGTACGTTCCCTCATACTGATCCAGCGCCTGCTGCAGAATATCTTTGGACTGCATGTCGAGATGGTTTGTGGGCTCATCAAAAATAAGAAAGTTAGCAGGTTGAACGAGCATGCGTGCCAGTGCCAGTCGGCTTTTTTCTCCGCCCGAAAGCACCGACACTTTTTTAAATACATCATCGCCCCGGAATAGGAAGCATCCTAAAATAGTACGAAGCTGTGTCTCGTCAACCTTGGGCGCAGCCTCCCGCATAATTTCAAAGACAGTATTGTTCAAATCCAGCTCGTCCGCCTGATGCTGCGCAAAATAAGAGGTGGTAACGTTGTGTCCCGGTTCGCGGTTGCCGCTGTCAAAATCCTCAAGTCCGGCCAGCATGCGAATCATTGTTGATTTCCCCGCACCGTTCGGACCTACTACCGCAATTTTATCGCCTCGGTCAATACTGTAAGAGAGATCCTGAAAAACCACATTATCGCCGTACTGTTTGCGGATGTGATCGAGCTTCATAACCACAGCACCGCTTCGTTCGGGCGGAGGGAAGCGGAAGGTAATCTCCTCTTCGTGCTCATCGAGCTCAATCTCGTCCATTTTTTCGAGCTGTTTGATACGGCTTTGCACCTGGGATGCTTTGCTGGCGTTATAGCGAAACTTGTCAATAAACTTTTGAATCTCTTTTATCTCCCGCTGCTGATTTTCATACGCTTTTCGCAGATGCTCCTGACGCTCGGCATGTTTTTCCTCGTAATAATCGTAATTGCCTGCATAATCGAGCAGGTCGCCCCGGTCGAGCGCCAAAGTACGAGTTGTGATTTTGTTCAGAAACGCCTTGTCGTGCGATACAATAATCAGGGCACCCTCATATCCATCCAAAAACTGTTCAATCCATCGCAGCGATTCGATATCTAGGTGGTTGGTAGGTTCGTCAAGAAGCAGGTAAGTGGGACGCTGCAACAGCAGTTTTGCCAGTGCTATACGCATTAGCCAGCCGCCGCTGAACTCGGTCGTAGAGCGGTCAAAATCACTCGGTTCAAAACCCAGTCCCATGAGCACCTTTTCGATATCCGACTGAAGGGTGTAGGCCCCCGAACGATCGAGACGACTTTGCAGAGCCCCGAGTTTCTCCATCGCCTGCTTGTATTCAGGAGTATCTTCATCGAGTTCAGGCAGTTTTTCTCGTCTTTGCTGCACTTCTTTCTCCAGTTCCCGGATCTCATCAAAAGCACTTTCCACTTCCTCATACAGCGTATAGTCGGGGTCGGGATCAACGCCGTCTTGCGGCAGGTAGCCAACCGTGGACGCTTTCGACATATTGATAGAGCCCGAGTCATATTCTAACTCACCGGCAATAATTTTCAGCAGGGTTGATTTTCCTGCACCGTTTGGTCCGACCAAGCCTATTCGTTCGCCGGGATTAATGATCGCGCTGATGTTGTCGAGCAGTTGTTCTTCGCCAAATGTCAGTGATATATTTACGAGCTGGAGCACAGTATCCGATTCTTTAAAATTGGCATTAAATATAACCATCAAAGCGCTACTGCTAAATTATTTTACCAACTTTATTTTGAGGTGATATTTTTCAAATCATCGGTATTTCTGCTATTTTCCGTCTATGTATTTACTCATATTTTACTTGTTTCTTGCGATCGGTGTCTCTTTTCTGTGTTCTATTTTGGAAGCGGTTTTGCTTTCGGTAAGCCACTCCTATATTGCAATTTTGGAACGTAAAGGTACAGTGTCGGGAGAGTTGCTGCGTCGCTATAAGGAAGATGTGGACCGCCCGCTGTCTGCTATTCTCAGTTTAAACACCATTGCTCACACAGTAGGGGCTGCCGGTGTCGGCGCTCAGGCGCAGGTTGTTTTTGGGGATGCATATGTGGCCATTTCTTCGGCTGTGCTCACATTTTTAATACTGGTCTTGTCCGAAATTATCCCTAAAACAATTGGCGCAACCTACTGGCGAAACCTGGCACCTTCGGCGGTGCAAACTCTTCGTGTGTTGATGTTCTTGATGTATCCGCTTGTGGTAATGTCGCAGTCGATAACGAAATGGTTAGCGCAGGAAGAAAGTATCCCCAGTTTTAGCCGAGAGGAGTTTGGCGCACTGGCAGATCTGGGAGTCGAAGAAGGGGTTTTTGAGGAGGAGGAATCACGCATTTTTAAAAACCTGATTCGCTTCAATTCACTCCGCGTCAAAGATATTATGACGCCGCGGACGGTCGTTGTGGGCTTTGATGAAAATCTTACCGTGGGTGATGTAAGTGACAATGTAGAGCAGCTTCATTTTTCGCGTCTGCCGGTATATGGTGAGGCCCGCGATGAGATAACTGGCTATGTGCTGAAAAATGATTTACTGCTGTTAATGGCAAGGGGAGAGACATCCCAAAAACTAAAAAAAATTAAGCGCGATGTTCTTATTGTGCCGGAAATGATGCCTTTGCAGGACTTCTTTGAGCGATTGATGAAAAAGCAAGAGCATATTGCCGTTGTGGTGGATGAGTACGGCGGGTTTGCCGGCGTGGTGACGATGGAGGATCTTGTAGAGACACTGCTGGGAATGGAAATCATCGATGAGGTGGATACGATCGAAGATATGCAGAAGATGGCCCGCAAAAAATGGATGGAGCGAGCACAGCGTTTGGGTATCGTGCCTGAGGATGCAGAAGAGGAAACTTCACCGCTGGATTCCGGCTCTTAATTCTATTCGAAAATCTGGTTGTGTATAGATTTTACCGTCTCAGTGATATGATCTTTGCCCATCACAATGTTGAGATTCCCTTTCGACTGGCTGAATGAAATCATATTGATAGTAGAGCAATTCGTGTTGGCAAGCACCTTATTAATTAAGTTTTGTGTGACACCTTTTTTGCATCCCACCAAGCTTATGATTCCTAGATCCGTAAGCACGTCTACAAAGCCGTATTTGTTTAGTTGCTCGACCGCATTATCAATTTTAGTGCCATTCTCAATTGCAATTGAAACCGAAGCCTCGGTCGTGGTTACTACATCCACCGGCAAGTGATGCCACCGAAGAATATCAAAAACACCGGCCAGAAACTCATATCCCATTACTGTTTGGGATGATGTCACCGTGATAACGGCGCAGTTTTCCTTGAAGGTCATTGCTTTAACGGTACCGTTGCTTGCTGTTTCATTAGAGATGGTGGTGCCCGGTTCATCAGGCTCGAAAATATTTTTTACCCGGATAGGTATCTGTTTCTGAGAGGCCGGTTTAGTGGTGGATGGATGTAAAACTTTGGCACCGAAATATGCCAGCTCGGTTGCTTCCTGAAAGCTGAGCTGTGGGATGGGCTTGGCTTCAGTAATAAGTTGGGGATCACAGGTAAAAATTCCGCTTACATCAGTCCAAATTTCAATGGCATCGGCCGAGAGCGCAGCTCCCATCAGGCTGGCAGTATAATCCGAACCTTCGAACCCTAGTGTGGTGGTGTTGCCATGTTCATCTTCACCGTAATAGCCGCCCATAACTGTGATTCCATTCTCATTTAAGGCACTTACCTCTGCTGCTTTTTCAGTAATGTAGTCCATTATCGGTGTTGCTTGTCCAAAATCAGAATCGGTGCGAATGATTTCAGCAGCATCAATCCAGGTGGTTGAAAGTCCTGCAGCGCTGCCGCACCGAGCAAAAAGATAAGAAGATAGGCGTTCTCCGATGGAGGCAACGGCATCTCTCATCTGTGGAGTAAATTCTTGCGCTTTGTGAATTTGCGAGAGGTAATCAATTAGTTCATCAGTAGTCTTATCAATCCACAATGTAGATTCTTTAATTAAAACCTGATCGGCATCCGGATAATAGTTAAAAAAGTTAGTAGTCAGCTTTTCGTGACGCTTTTTTATCTCCAGGGCATCGGTGCGGGCTTGATCAAGATCTGATAGTGCTTTTTCTCCGGCGGCCAGCAGCTTACGAGTTGTGCGGGCTGTTGCGGAAACAATAACAAATGGGTTTTCATATCTGCCAATGATGCTTAAAACCCGGTGCCAGGTTTGGGCATCACTCATGGAGGTTCCGCCAAATTTCAGAATCTGCATTAAACTTTATGTTTATTATTATTTTTTAATTATTTATTAACGGCGTATAGACGGCTGACTGGTTTTTAAGTCGAAGCTGATAAAAGTATCAGTTTTTTTGGCAAAGTGTATGGACATTATAAAAGAAAAAAAGTGTGTATCTGACAAGCAGCGGGTGGAGAAAATCCGTGAAGGAGATGAAGGTGCTTTTGAACAGCTTTTTTTTGAGTATTTCCATGATCTTTGCTCTTATGCGTTTCAAATTACCAGCTCCAACGAGCAAGCTAAGGATATCGTACAAGAAGTTTTTTACAAACTGTGGAAGCGCCGAAAACGCTGGGCGATACGCTCTTCATTAAAAGCTTATCTGTTTCGGTCAGTTCATAATGAGGCAATAAATTACATCGATTATCAGAAGTATCGGCGTGATGCGAAGGAAGAATTTAAAATGCACATTAAGAACGGGATCGCGAACAGAAAGGAGAATTTCAAAACGATAGATTCACAGTTGCTCAAGAGAATTTGGGATATCGTCCGCAAGTTGCCGAAAAGGCGCCGGTCGGTTTTCACACTTCATCGCAGGCATGGACTCAGTTATAAAGAGATTGCTCAGGTGTTGGAAATTTCCCGCAAAACAGTTGAGAACCATATGGGGCATGCTCTTAAAGATATCAGAGAAGAGATACGGGTTGATCTTAACTAATTTCTTTGCCGGTTTAATCTTTTTTTGAGTTGGGTTTCAAAAAAATGAGAGAAATCTGAAATTTTTTTGGGGGTACCGCAATTCGCAACTGTCTTATATACACAAAGACAGATCACATAACCTCGAAATATGGAGTACGAAGAGTTAGATTATAAGTTAATAGCCCGCTATCTGGCCGGGGAATGTACGTTGCGGGAGCAAGAACATATTGAAGATTGGGCTAATAAATGTCCAGAGAACAAGAAGAAGCTGAATGAGTTACGACAAGTTTATAATGCTTCACAACAAAAAAGATGTGGTGTGTCGGATCTATTTAATCCCGAATCGCAGTGGAAGGAGTTACAAGCACGTTTGAGGGATGAGGGGGATCTTAGGTCAAAGATAAATAATGCGGATCATGGCTCTGAATTTCGTTCTTCTACCCTTCATTCGGCAACACAAAAAATAATGCGTGTGGCAGCGATATTTTTAGTTGCCGGTTTGGTCGGAGTCTTTGCCTATCAAAATTGGTATCAGCCTGAACCGAAAGCCGAAGAGCCGGTACTACGAGAGGTTAGCACAGCCAATGCCCAGCGTGCCAATCTTACGCTTGGAGATGGAACAAAAGTTATGTTGAATGCCGGGAGTAATGTGAAGTTTCCGGATCGGTTCGAAGAAGATGTTCGCGAAGTGTATCTCGAAGGAGAAGCTTTTTTTGATGTTGTCAGAAATTCCGAAAAACCGTTTGTGGTTCATTCCAGGGGATCTGTAATCCGCGTTCTGGGGACTTCATTTTCAGTTCGCTCTTATAATGGCGAAGATCAGGTTCGGGTGGTTGTCCGGGAAGGAAAAATTTCTTTCGAAGGTGAGAGTTCGACTTCTGATAGCAAAACTTATCTACAGGCCCGCGAGTTGGGGCGATATTATTTAAATGAGAAAAAAATTGAGACGGCTCAAGTCGCGGATATGGAGCTTTTTATGAGCTGGAAAGAAGGATATTTAAAGTTTCGGAAAGAACCCATGCAAAATGTGGCTAAAGAGTTGGAACGGCGTTACGGCATTGATGTGAAATTCAAAGATTCCGAAATAAAAGAAAAGTCACTTACAGCCTTCCTGAAAAGTCGATCGATCCAAAATGTTCTGGAAGTAGTAGCTATGTCATTAGATGTAGAATATCAGCTTCAGGATGATCAGGTAAGCTTTTATGTCAAATAGAAAATTCTAAAGACTTAATAATAAAAAGTACCAAACGGAGGTCATATGAAGAAAGCGCTCACAAATAAACTGACAAAGATGATATCTTGGTGCCTGTTTGCGGTGCTGATATCTCCCATAAGTCAAGGTTTCCATACCGAGGCAAACGGACAGTATCTGACGTCGGCGTCTTCCGATGTCGGCGCGTCGGCAAAATCTTTTTATTCGGTAAGTAAATACGCAGACCGAATACCGGA
>CAZYOD010000053.1:0-11234 GCA_964648635.1 uncultured Balneolaceae bacterium
CTGAAGATGGGTACGTATGGCTTGCTCCGTGTTTGCCTGCCGCTATTCCCAAATTCGTTTACTGAATTTGCTCCATACCTGGCAACCCTTGCGGTAATTGGTATTATTTACGGCGCACTTGTGGCAATGGTACAGAAAGATATAAAGAAACTCGTGGCTTACTCTTCGGTTAGCCACTTAGGTTTTGTCGTGTTAGGATTGTTCGCTTTTAATACCATCGCTGTGCAGGGAGCACTTATCCAGATGATTAACCACGGACTTTCAACGGGGGCCTTGTTCCTCATCGTTGGAATGATTTACGATCGTACCCACACGCGCCAAATCGAGGATTACGGCGGAATTGCTAAAGTTGTTCCGGTCTTCGCAGTGATGTTTATGGTCGCTACTTTGGCTTCAATCGGTTTGCCGGGGCTCAATGGATTTATCGGTGAGTTTTTAATCTTAAACGGAACCTTCCATTCTGAAATTATTCCCCAGAATGCATTTGTAGTATTTGCTGCACTAGGTGTTATTTTAGCAGCTGTCTATATGTTGTGGATGTATCAGCGTGTAATGTTCGGTCCGATGAAGCACGAAAAAAATGAAAAATTGATTGATCTGAACGCACGTGAAATCGGTCTTTTAGTACCGTTGGTTATTTTTATGGTATGGATCGGTATTCGCCCGGTTGACTTTACGCAGTATTCCGAGCAACAGGTACAAGAGCTGCTTCAGTCATCAGATGAAAAAAGAATGGCTATAAAAAAATCGGCCAATATCGGGGAACTTCCGGAATGGGCTTCAACATTGTATGATGTTACCGATGAGTTAGCATCAAAAACAAAATCCAACTAGTACAATGGCTGATCCACTTTCAAAAGATAAAATTATGGAGGAGCTCAACGATCTTTCAGGTTGGGCGCACGAGAATGACAAGCTGACAAAAGAATTTGGCTTTGATAATTTTCGAGATGCTGTGAGCTTTATCAATCGTATTGCTTTTGAGGCTGAAGAGCAGGTTCATCATCCCGAAATTTTTAATGTTTATAATACGGTCAATATTTCGCTAAGTACTCATGATGCCGGTGGAAAAGTGACCGAAAAGGATATTAAGCTCGCAAAAACTATTGAGTCACTGTATAACAAATAAGTTTCATGGATTATCTACACGACCTTAATGCATTTTTGCCCGGAATCATTGTCAGTATTGCCGGGCTCATCGCCATAATAATTGATTCCTACAAAAATGATCACGATGCTATTTATGGCCTGACGGTCTTTTCTTTGTTGGCCGGACTCGTCCTTTCTGTTATAGACATGTTTGGTCCGGTAGGAGAAGCTTTTTCCGGGATGATTGCGTACGGAGGTGTGTCTGCATTTGGTAATTCAGTAGTATTGTTCGGGTCGCTTTTTTGCGTGTTGATATCCCGCGAATACCTCACCGCTATCGATCATAATTATGGTGAGGTTTATGCGATGATGCTTTTTGCCACAGCCGGAATGTTGGGATTGGCAAGTGCCAATAACCTGATAATGATTTTTATCGGCATCGAGACGATGTCAATTTGCCTTTACGTTCTGGCGGGACTTATAAAAGAAAGAAAGACAGGCGCAGAGGCATCCCTCAAGTACTTTTTGCTCGGAGCATTTTCTACCGGATTTCTGCTTTACGGAATGGCACTTTTGTACGGCGCAACCGGATCGCTTTACCTTACTGAAATTGCAGAAGCGGCAGGTTCAGATCTGCTGTTTATAACGGGTGCAGCCCTGTTGCTTATTGGCTTTTTCTTTAAGATATCAGCCGTACCGTTTCACATGTGGACACCGGATGTGTATCAGGGGACCCCAACGACGATTACCGCATATATGGCAACAGCCTCTAAGTCGGCTTCTTTTGTAGCGCTGATTCTTGTGCTTTCAAAAATGATTCCCGCTTCTACTGCAGAATGGTCAGAAATGATCGAAGTGATTGCGATCATCACCATGATTTTAGGAAATTTAATTGCGCTAGTTCAGGATAATATCAAGCGGATGCTGGCTTATTCCAGTATTGCGCATGCCGGTTACCTATTGGTTGGATTGGCTGCCGGAACCACCGCGGGTTACAGTGCAGCACTTTTTTACCTATTGGCTTATACCATTATGAACGTAGGAGCATTTGGAGTAGTTGCTTATTACGAACGACAACAGGGACTCGATTTTACGGATGTTAACAATTATGCAGGATTAGGGTTTAAGCGACCGCTGATGGGAGTTCTGCTTTCATTTTTCCTTTTTTCACTGGTAGGAATTCCTCCTTTCGTTGGATTTGTTGGAAAATATATGGTCTTTGCCGCTGCAGTGGATGCAGGACTCATTGCTCTTGCTATTATCGGGGTGTTAGCTAGTGCAGCAAGTGTTTATTATTACTTGCGTCCGATGGTTTATATGTATTTTCGCGAACCACACAAGGATGTTCCCTTTGTACAGTCAGGATTCGTGTTCAAATCTACGTTAGTTCTGTTGGCGATAATGACGATTTATTTCGGAGTAGCTTTTGGAGATCTCCACAATCTGCTTACCTCTTATTACGCCGGTGACTGGGTTACCCATCTGATAGGGGGTTAAATTGTTACATAAGATGCACCAAGTAGACACTGAACTACATAGAGTTCTTGGTGAATCTTTGTGATCCCTTCACGTAACTTTGTATTACAATAAATTTCTAATGCTTGATTGTTATTAATAGGAAAAAAGGCTATTTTTGCGTGCCTGCTGACGAGTGAAAGTCACCACGTCGGCTGTTTCAATAGAAACAACCAAAGGAAAAACATATCACATGAGTAGAAATTATTACGAGCTAACCTATATTTTAAATCCCGTTTTGGAAGACGATCAGTATGAGGAGATCGTTGAAAAGATCACCGGGCTTATCAGAGATAACGGTGGAGAAATTGATGAAGTTGATGAATGGGGTATTCGGAAATTCGAATACGAAATGGATAAAAAATCAAGCGGTTACTATGTAAACGCTTATTTTACGGCTCCCGGCGAAATGATTGAAAAGTTGGAGCGTACCCTTCGTATTGATGACCACGTAATGCGTTATCTTACGTTAAAGTATGATGCCAAGATGATGCGTCATCGTGATCTGCAGCGAAAGAATGCCGTTCCCCAGGTCTTTGTTGAAGACAATAACGATGAAGAAGACGACGAAGATTAATTCATCCTATAAACCAAAAGATTTTATACTATGATTAAGAATCCATCGCATCCGAAGAAAGGACATATTAAGACCCGTGAGTGTAAGTTTACTAAAGCGGGTATCGAATACATTGATTATAAAGACACTGATTTGCTACAGCGTTTTATGAACGATCAGGGCAAGATTCTACCCCGTCGTGTTACTGGAACCAGTGCAAAATATCAGCGCCAGCTGTCGCGTGCTATTAAACGCGCTCGTTTTCTCGGTTTGATACCGTATGTAGCAGATAACCTTCGATAAAAAAGATTATTTATTCTTATGGCTAACAAGTACATGAAGTTAATATTAAGAGAAGATGTCAACAAGCTAGGTGAGTCGGGTGACATCGTTGAAGTAAGAGCAGGTTATGGCCGCAATTACCTGATTCCTCAGGGCAAGGCCATGATGGCTACCGAAGGTGCACTTAAGCAGGTAGAGCGGATGAGAGAAAAAGCCGCGCGTCGTGCCGAGGTTACCGTAGAAAAAGCTCAGGAAATGGCTGAACGTTTAAAAACTGCTTCCGTAACTATCCCGGTTTCGGTCGGTGAAGACGAGCGTATTCACGGTTCCGTGACAAATCAAGACGTGGCCGACGCACTTGCCGAACGTGATATCCAGATTGATAAACGAAAGATTACACTAGACCAAGACATCAAAACGTTAGGTGAATACACTGCTACTGTAGACCTGATTAGTGAAATAAAAGCACAAGTTAAGGTTTGGGTAGTTAAGGAGTAAGCATTTATGCATTTAACTTTGGATTCTTGGTAATGGATCTATCAAGCAAAAAAATCATGGGGATCATCATTTTGATGTTGTCCCCATTTTTTGTTCAGGGGCAGATGTTAGACCCTGTCTCCTATTCTATAGTTGAGGCACCGGATCAAGTAAAGGCAGGAGAAGTTTTCGAAGTTACGGTTCGGGCTTCAATAGATGGGGATTGGCATTTGTACTCTATTGCCAACGATCCGGATGCGGGGCCCTATCCCACTCAGTTTTCTTCCGCTAATTCGGATATGGCGATTGCCGGGGATGTAGACGAAAGCGAACCCTCCATTGAATTGGATCCTAATTTCAATGCCGAGCTTGGATGGCACACCAAGGAAGCTACGTTTAAGATTCCTGTTGCTTTTCGAGAAAATATTGAGGGGAGTCCCGTTATAGATTTGGAAGTATTTTACCAGGTCTGTGATGATAAATCATGCCTTCCTCCCAAAACAAAGTCAATTACTCATTCGGTATCTATAAGCGGAGTTGCAGATAATCCGTATCAGGATTTTGAGAGCACAACTGCCGAAAGTGCTGAACAATCCCAAACTGCTAAAGATGTTGAGAATACTGAAGAAGCAGAAATAACAAGCAGCGGATATGGTTCAGCCGGAATATTATCTTTCCTATGGATCGCACTGGCTGCAGGTTTTGCCGCATTACTGACGCCCTGTGTTTTTCCGATGATTCCACTCACGGTTTCCTTTTTCTCAAAACAGAAGGAAGGAGAGGGGAGGCGAGCGGTCGGACAGGCATTTGGTTTTGGTCTGGCTATCGTTATTACTTTTACGATTTTGGGTGCGTTACTAGCTCTGTTTATAGGAGCATCGGGGGCAAATCAATTTGCTGCCAATCCGTGGGTTAACCTCTTTATTGCTCTTATACTTGTAATATTCGCCATTAGTTTACTGGGAGCTTTTGAACTTCGATTGCCACATCAACTCACCAACTGGCTCAACCAAAAGAGTAATGAAAGTTCGGGTACTCTGGGGATTTTATTCATGGCCCTGACAATTAGCGCTGTCTCATTTTCATGCACAGCGCCGTTTGTCGGTGGAGTGTTGGCGGCCACTACCGGTGGAGAATGGTTTTATCCCATAATTGGTATGGCAGGGTTCTCCGCTGCTTTTGCCAGTCCATTCGTTATTTTTGCACTGTTTCCGCGCTGGCTTGAATCGCTGCCTCAAAGTGGTTCGTGGATGAATGTAGTTAAAGTTTTATTGGGATTTATTGAGCTGGCCGCAGCTATTAAGTTTTTATCAAATGCTGACTTGGTTTGGGAATGGGGGCTTATTTCGCGTCCGTTTGCCATCGCAGCGTGGATAGCCATATTTTTGATGGCCGGCTTCTATGTTTTGGGTATGTATTCCATAAACCATGACTCGAAGCCCCAAAAAATCGGTACAGGCCGACTTATGCTGGCCATGCCGTTTATTTTATTCAGTTTTTATTTAATCCCCGGATTAATGGGAGCTTCACTTGGTATTTGGGATGCCTGGCTTCCACCAAAACAGGCAACGGATGTCAGCATTGTTCGATCCCTCGCACAGCAGGGAGGGGCAGGAGTCAATACAACCGGAGAAGGGAACTGGTTCAGCAGTTATGAAGAAGCAAAAGCAGAAGCTCAAATAAAGAACAAACCTGTATTTATAGACTTTACGGGCTATACCTGTACGAACTGTCGAGCAATGGAGGCGAATGTTTTTCCTTTGGATGACATCCAAAAACGATTTGCAAAAATGCAGCAAGTGCGTTTATATACGGATGATGGTTCTGAGGGACCGAAAAACCAAAAATTTCAGTTTGAACTAACCGGTACAGTTGCTTTGCCGACATACGTAATTGTTGATCCGCAAAACGACAAAATCCTCGAACAGCTTATTGGATATGCAGATGAGGATAAATTCCGAAATTTCTTAGATTCAGGACTTCAACGGTTTAACAAAAGGACTAAAAGCTTTCAAACAGGGACTCAATAAGAGTTTCGTAAAAGCATATTAAATACGGAAACATTGAAAAAATGTAGGTCAGTGTCTTTGACATTTTAGTTAAAATGATCTATCATTTTGCATCTTTGTAAGCCCTTATTAACAGATAACTAGTACAATAATTTAATCGGAGTAATCGTATGACATCGTCTATTGTTCTCTTTTTCCTTCAAGCAGGAGGAGATCCAGGATTTTTTAATATTCTTGTTGAAAAATTTAATGAAGGTAATGAGGGTGGGTTTATGTGGCCGGTCCTTATCGCCCTAATTCTTGGATTGGCTATCTTCTTGGAGCGTATTATCACACTTAATTTAGCAGACATTGATACACGGAAGTTTATTGTTGACGTTCAGGAAGCCTTGCAAGAAGGAGGCGTTCCGGCGGCCAAAGAACTTTGTGCTGAAACACGAGGTCCTGTAGCTTCTGTTTTTCAGGCAGGTTTAATGCGTGTAGATGAAGGTATCGAAGCTGCTGAAAAAGCCATATCAGCATATGGATCTATTGAGATGAGTTTCCTCGAACGCGGGCTTGTATGGCTGTCGCTGTTTATTGCCATCGCTCCGCTGCTCGGATTCCTGGGTACTGTTGTTGGTATGATTCAGGCTTTCGATGCTATTGAACAAGCCGGTGATATTTCACCTACACTTGTTGCAGGTGGTATTAAGGTTGCACTGTTAACAACTGCTGGTGGATTGCTTGCAGGTATTATTCTCCAAATCGGTTACAACTACTGTGTTTCAAAGATTGACCGACTGATTTCTGAAATGGAAGAAAGCTCCATCACTCTTATTGATTCTATTGTTATGCTTAAGGAAGGCGAGCAGATTATTGATACTTCTGCGCCCGCTAATCCCGATGATCAATAAAAAGAATTACTGCAACCAACTACTTTTTTAACCAATTCTTTCCTAATATTATGATTGTATCTATAGCAATAGGATTAGGCTTGGGATTGATCGGACTGGGCATATTGGGTATGCTTATTTCCGGGATCCAAAGCATGATGAAAGGCAAGCAGGACGTCAAAAAAATCGTGACAATGATAGTTCCATTCCTCGTTTTTGGGGTCGCTTATGCAATAGCAGGAACGGTTACCGAAGCTGCAATAGGAACAATGTTGTTTATGATGGCCGCAATGGTTCTGCTTATTATGGCCACCGGCTTACGCGGAACATTTAATATATAATTGTTTAGGATTTAGCCATGTTTGGAAAAGATAAACAACGTGAAGACCCGGAAATAGGTGGGGCAGGGATGGCAGACATTGCCTTTCTTTTACTCATCTTCTTTCTGCTGGTAACAACTATTGATGTTGATACCGGAATTGGATTACAGCTTCCTCCTGCACCTGAAGAAAACCAGGATCCGCCACCCATTAAGGAGCGTAACCTGTTAAAGATCTTGGTTAACGCTCAGGGAATGGTTCTAATGGGTACATCAGAACAAGAACCCACTCCTGTACCTCAGGTAAAACAGAAAGTGAAGGACTTTATCACAAACAGAGGTGCGGATGATAATCTTTCTGAATCTCCGGATAAAGCTATCGTCTCCATTAAAACCCAGCGAGAAGCTCAATATAATGTCTATATTGATATGCTCGATGAGGTAATGGGAGCCTATGCTGAACTTCGTAATCAAGCTGCACAATCCCAGTTTGGCAGGAATTACGAACAGCTAGAAGAGGATAGTGAGCAGGAGCAGCAAATCCAGGATATGTATCCGAAGAAAATTTCAATCGCAGAGCCCGACCAATAATAGAATTTAATTATGGGACATTTTGAAAAAAAATCTGCAAAGACGAAAGAAGATATCCCAATGGCGGCAATGCCGGATATCATCTTTATGTTGCTTATCTTTTTTATGGTGACAACAGTACTTCGCGAGGTTACTTTGCAGGTTCAAATCGACTTTACCCGCGCAGAAAACATCGAAAAAATCGAACAAAAGCGACTTGTCAGTTATATCTACGTAGGTCCTGAAAAACTAGGCGGCAATCGACTTGGAGAAACAAAAATCCAGATTGATGATGCTATTATCGAAGATGTCGGGGCTATACGTAATTTGATGTACGATAAGTTAAAAGAGGAGCCCAAACTTATTGTATCGCTTCGTGTTCACGAAGAAACTGAGTTTGGTATCGTGACGGATATCGAACAAGAACTTCGAGAAGCCGGGACACTTCGACTAAATTATTCTACAAAGCAAGAGCAATAATTTTAAACGCTTTACTTAAAAAAAGGCAAGTACACTTTGTGTACCTGCCTTTTTTATTATTATAACATTATGGAAAACAATTCCTTTCGTACCATACAATCCATCGGCAGGTCCGAACTTATTGATGAGCTGATGGAGCACTCTACTTTCGAGAAGCTTTCGGTAATACAAAGTTATGGAGATGATGCAGCGGTAATCGATAATGAGAAGACTTACCAGTTGTTAAGCTCCGAGACTTTTATGGAAGGAGTTGATTTTGATCTTACTTATGTACCGCTGCATCACTTAGGGTATAAAATCGCGACGGCTGCTGTCAGTGATATTTATGCAATGAACGGTGACCCCGATGTGGTACTGGTCAATTTGGCGGTGCCAAACAAAATCTCTGTAGATATGTTGAAAGAAATATACAGGGGAATTGGTGCTGCAGCAAAGGATTATGAGTTTCAGATAGCAGGGGGAGATTTAACAGCATCGCACCAAATTTTGAGTACAAGCATAAGTTGCTACGGAAGGGTTGAAAAAGATAATATTACCTATCGAAAAGGTGCCCGTAAGGATGATGCAATATGCGTTACCGGAGATCTGGGAGGAGCCATTGCAGGGTTAAGAGTGTTAATGCGTGAAAAACAATACTGGGAAGAGCAGAATCAACAACAAGCCTTTCAGCCAGAACTCGACGACTATGAATATGTTGTAAAGCGACAACTTGTTCCGATTGCCCGCAGAGATTTTGTTAAAAAAATTCGTGAGCTTAACATACATCCTACTTCAATGATTGATATAACTCAGGGATTGGTAAGCGAGTTGAAAAATATATCAAAAGCTTCAGGAGTGGGGGCATATGTTTACCAGGCCGCTTTCCCAATAGATCCGAAGACCCGAGACGTGGCTAATGAAATGAAAGAAGATGTAGATAAATATGCTCTTTACGGAGGCGAAGATTTTGAACTAATGTTTACTCTTCCAGAAAAAGATGTGGAAAAACTATTAGACGAATTCGGGGATTTTGTGGTGATAGGCAAAATTACAGACCAGGAAGAAGGGGTGAGGATGCAACAAGCCGAGGGAGACGTAGTGTTATTTGATGACACTGAGCCGGCGAACTAATTAACTTTTCTACCAATAAAAGGAACATTGAATCGTTTTCATAGGCTAATCGAATTTACCTAAGGCTCATTACGCACAGAAATAGAATTTCCCGTATATTGTTTATAATCGATCCATTAGCCAATAAATAGTTCATGTCCGAAAATAAAAAGTCGCCCGAAAGAAATACTCCTAATCTGAAAGATTCGGGTAAAGACCAAAATAATTCTCCCAGATTTCCAATCTGGATCTATGTTATTTTGTTGCTGGTGTTGTTGGGGATTCAAGTTTACTTTATGAATCCCGAGGACGGTAACAGAATTAAATACAGTACTTTCCTCGAGTATGTCGAGAAAGGATTTGTAGATGAAATAACCATCAAGAATGGAACCTATATAAACGGAGAATATAGCGAGAAAGCGATTGAAGAAGGTATTATAACTCCTCCCGACGAAGGCCAGGAAGAATGGTCGCTGACATCATCAACCGAAGGAAACCGGTTCAGTACTACTATGCTCGAGGGAGATGAAATACGTCCGGTTTTGGATGCCCACAATGTTATTTATGATGTACAAATTGAAGAAGATTGGTTTAGCGGAATTTTGATCTGGTTAATTCCTATCGGCTTGGCAATTGCTTTTTGGATCTTCATCTTCCGCCGCATGAATCCGGGTCAACAGGTTTTGAATATCGGTAAAAACAAAGCATCCCTTTACGATAAACAATCCGAAAGTAAAATCTCGTTTAAAGATGTAGCCGGACTTGAGGAGGCAAAAGCTGAAGTTGAGGAAGTGGTTGAGTTCCTTCAGAATCCTAAGAAATTCACCAAGCTGGGCGGGACCCTGCCAAAAGGAGTACTGTTAGTGGGACCTCCGGGGACGGGTAAAACGCTGTTGGCAAAAGCTACAGCCGGTGAAGCAGACGTGCCGTTTTTTAGTCTCAGTGGTTCTGATTTTGTTGAGATGTTTGTAGGAGTGGGCGCGGCCCGAGTTCGTGATCTGTTTAAGCAGGCCAAAGAAAAAGCGCCCTGCATAATTTTTATAGATGAGATCGATGCCATTGGTCGCAGTCGTGGCAAAGGCATGCAGATGGGATCAAATGACGAGCGTGAGAATACGTTAAACCAGCTGCTCAGCGAAATGGATGGTTTCAATACTGACAAGGGTGTTATTATTATGGCAGCCACAAACCGTCCCGATGTATTGGACTCCGCTCTATTGCGTCCCGGCAGATTCGACAGGCAGATTCTAATAGACAAGCCCGACTTAAGAGGACGTGTGGAAGTGCTCAAAGTACATACGCGAAACCTTAAGCTTTCTGATGATATTGATTTAAAACTACTCGCTTCTCAAACCCCGGGTTTTGCCGGAGCAGAGTTGGCTAATCTCTGTAATGAAGCAGCGCTCATGGCAGCACGACGCGGAAAAGATGCCGTCGAGATGGAAGATTTTCAGGATTCTATTGAGCGCGTTATTGCCGGACTTGAAAAGAAAAACAAGCTGATTAGTCCCAAAGAGCGAGAAATTGTGGCCTATCACGAATCAGGTCATGCCATTGTGGGCTGGTATCTGGAGCATACCGATCCGGTACTGAAAGTCAGTATTGTACCGCGCGGTTTGGCTGCTTTGGGATACACCCTGCAAACTCCGCTCGAAGATCGATTTTTGATGACGACAGAAGAACTCAATGATAAGATTTGTGCGTTGCTGGGTGGACGCATAGCTGAAGAAATTATATTTGGACGTATTTCCACGGGAGCCCAAAATGATCTTGAGCGTATTACCAATATGGCCTTTGCTATGGTTGCCGAATACGGTATGAGTGAGGAATTGGGCTATTTATCACTCAAGGACTCTCAAAATCCGGAGAACAGTTATGGTTTCAATAAAAAATATTCCGAACAAACAGCCGAGCAAATTGACGCCGCCGTTCGAGAAATTATCCGGCTGAATTATGAGCGTACTAAAGCTCTA
>CAZYOD010000054.1:0-11104 GCA_964648635.1 uncultured Balneolaceae bacterium
TTATAAATCAAAACTTAAAATAGATACAAGCTATGTTTAAAAATAACAAAATAATATACGGACTTGTAGCTCTATTTGTGGGTGTTGCTATGTCTTTTAGCACAGTTAACGCTCAAGTGACAGGAGAGGAACAACAAGAAGCTACCACTCAAAACAGTATCACCGGAAAAGTGGTTGATGCCCAAACTGGCCAGCCTCTGAATGATGTAACTGTTGAAGTTGAGGGACAAGACCAACAATCCATCACGGACGAAGACGGTCGGTTTACCCTGGACCTTCACTCAGGTGTTTCTGGTGAAATGGATGAAATGGGTGAAACAATGGAAGAAAGTTCCGGAGAAATCACTATTCGAATAGATCATGATGGATATGAATCCTTCTCTGAAACTATTCGCCCCGAAGACTGGGCCCAACAAAGAGCTGAAGGAGCTGTCGAAGGCGCAGAAGGTGAAGAAAATATGCTGACCTTTGAACTGCAGCCTAAAGAACAAGGCGATGACTACGAAGGTGACTATTAAGCCCTGCAAAATTAAAGCAGTATAATTAAAAGCCACCCTGTTTACAGGGTGGCTTTTTTTTATCATACAATTAGACTAATCCATATTATTTCCACGGGGAACAAAAGCTTGTATATCAGTAATTTCTCGTCCCAGAATCAGTCCATGAATATCATATGTGCCTTCATAGGTGTTCACAGATTCTAGATTCATTACATGATGAATCACTCTGTATTCGCCGGTAATGCCGTTTGCGCCGTGCATGTCTCGCGCAATACGCGCGATCTGAAGAGCCGTTCCACAGTTGTTACGCTTTGCCAGAGATACCATGGAGTGATGAGCCCGTCCCTCATCCTTAAGTTTACCCAGCCGCCAAGCCAGTAATTGCATTTGGGTGATATCAGTTAGCATATTTGCCAGCTTCGTTTGCGGTAGCTGGTTAGCTGCGATAGGATATCCGAATTGTGTGCGTTCGCCTGTATATTGACGTGCTTTCTGATAACAAAATTCGGCCGCCCCGACCGTTCCCCAAGCTATACCGTATCGAGCGCTGTTCAAACATGTAAAGGGTCCCTTTAATCCCTGAATGTCAGGAAAGGCATTTTCATCGGGAACAAAGACATCCTCAAAAACCATTTCGCCGGTCTCCGAAGCGCGAAGTGACATTTTGTGTTTGGTTGATGGGGCACTGTAGCCTTCCATTCCTTTTTCAACCAAAAATCCGCGGATGACTCCTTCGTCGTTTTTATTTTCCTTGGCTTTGGCCCAGACGACCCCAAAGTCGGCAAAGGGAGAGTTTGTAATACACATTTTATCACCGTTCAGAATCCAGCCGCCGTCGGTCTTAACGGCAGTGGTACTCATTGACCCCGGATCCGATCCGTGGTCGGGCTCGGTAAGTCCGAAGCACCCAATCATTTCCCCGGTAGCCAGCTTGGGTAAAAAACGCTTTTTCTGTTCCTCAGTACCAAATTTAAAAATTGGAAACATCACCAGCGATGACTGTACCGACATAAACGAGCGGTATCCTGAATCCACGCGCTCCACTTCTCTGGCAATTAATCCGTAAGCAGTTTGGCTGGCACCCGTTCCGCCATACTCCGGATCGATGTACGCACCCAGCAGTCCCAGGTCGCCCATTTCTTTTGCAATATCAGGATCGAAATATTCTTCCTGATTTCCCTTTAAAGCGCGGGGCTCAAGTTTACTCTGAGCGTAATCACGGGCCGTTTCCATGATCATGCGATCATCTTCATTCAGCTCGGATTCAAAGAGAAAAGGATCGTCTATATTGAAACTGTTACTGGGCATGGGATAATGATTTTCGAATGCTAGATTATTTTTTGCTAAGGTAAGTGATATCGCTGAAAGTTGCAGGTGGCAGGTGACTTTCAACCTTTAACCTACTGACGTTCAACATTGATTATCCCCAGAATTCTTTTTTTAGTTCGCGAGCGATAATCATGCGCTGAACTTCAGACGTGCCTTCGCCAATGGTCATCAGCTTTGCATCCCTCATAAACCGTTCTACATGATATTCTTTGATGTAGCCGTATCCTCCGTGAATTTGAACGGCTTCGTCAGCAGCGCGTACAGCCAACTCAGAAGCAAACAATTTAGCCATAGCCACTTCTTTGGTAAAAGGCTTGCCGCGATCTTTTAACCAGGCCGCGCGGTGGACGAGGAAGCGGGCAGCGTCAACTTCAGTAGCCATATTGGCAAGCTTCGTTTCGATAGCCTGAAAGTCGCCAATCGGAGAACCGAACTGCTTGCGTTCGCCGGAATATTTCATGGACTCTTCCAGCGCTCCGCGTGCAATACCTACCGATAGAGCACCAATGCCAATCCGTCCGCCGTCAAGCACTTTCATCGTATCGATAAATCCTTTTCCAAGCTCTCCCAGCAGATTTTCTTCGGGAACTTCTACATCTTCAAAAACAACTTCGGTTGTGTCACTGGAGTTCATTCCCAGCTTTTCCATCTTACCGCCCGATTCTACACCTTTCCAACCGCCCTCAACAATAAAAGTGCTAATACCTTTGGCTCCTTTATCAGGATCTGTTTTTGCCAGCACAACGTAGGTGTCTCCCACAGAACCCTGAGTAATAAAAATCTTGGAACCGTTGAGAATCCACTTATCATCTTTTTTAACTGCCGTGGTTTTCATTCCCGACGCGTCGCTGCCGGAACCGGGCTCGGTGAGACACCAGGCACCCAATTTTTCCCCTTTGGCAAGGGGCGTAAGGTATTTTTCTTTTTGGGATTCGTTGGCAGCCAAGGCAATATGTCCCGATGCCAGAGAAGTATGCGAAGCGACCGTCAAGGCAAGGGAGGCATCCCAGCGGGCAATTTCTTCAATAGCAAGACAGAAGCTGACGTGATCTACACCGCCGCCTCCATATTTTTCGGGATGAACCATCCCCATAAATCCTTGGTCTGCCAATTGTTGAACAATATCGTGCGGAAATTCTTTGTTGGCATCGCGCTCTTGTACATCCGGTTTCACATAACGCTCGACGAAATCTTTGACACTGTCTCTGATGAGTTGTTGTTCTTCAGAAAGCTCAAAGCTAAGCTCAGTAGATTTTTGTAATACGTCAGTACTCATAAAAATGATTTAAAAAAGGTTGGGAATTATCTCTCTATTAAAATAGAAAATTTTTTGACAAAACGATTTGCTAATAGAAAGGAATTATGGGTTACAACGCGGAGCATTGTAACCAGATAAAACTAGAACCAGATAGAGATAAGGATTTTAAAAGAAAAACTCGAATATCGTCGCAATGCTCTGCGTTGCGACGAAAGATTGTTATCCGAAATTCCAGGTAACACCGCGACCAATTTCCGGGTCGGGATAATTCCAATCCACCGCACCTTGATCACAAGCATACATGCAGGTGCCGCATTCGATACAATCCTCAACCTGGAAATGTACTTTTCCGTCCTCATCCATCGTGTAGCAGTTGGCTGGACAAACGTAAGTGGTACATTTATGCGGGCAAACCGTATTGCAAATATCCGTATTAACTTTTATATGCGGCTTGATATCAGATTTTGCCTGGTTGCGATAGCTGACCAGACCCAGTCGTTCAGAAAGTTTAAGTGATTTCATAATACCAAAGGATAAATTCTTATTTCAAAAAAACTACATGTCATGCAGAACTTGTTTCAGCATTTCGATAGTTCATACGCTTCAACAAGATCCAGATCCGTCTGCTGGCAGAAAGAATGACATGTTAATAGTATTTAATTTCTACAGTGATTTAGCTCCTTTGAATCCGATCTTCATCAAATCCCAGTAGGAGGAATGTTCCTTTATCGATTCCTGCATAAGCTGGCGTGACTTCTTCGTCGGTTCATTGTCAATCGTAAAAAACTTGCGCCCAAAATCACAAATTAAGTTCGGCACATCTTGATACATCGAAGGATTATGCAACATGTGTACCGCGTCTTGGAAGCTGTTGATGTCCTTCATTACGTAGCTTTCTTCCAACGCTTGTTTGTACTCCTTCATTGTGGCACTGGAAAAATCACCGCGCTCCTTGGCTTTCACAATAGTCTCTGCACCCAAAATGCCCGACCGCATAGCGTAATCCATACCCTGAATTGCTTTGCCGGCATTCATCAATAGGTTAGCTGATTCGCCGCAGAGCAATACCCCATCCTTATACAATTCTTTCGGCATCGCCCGTTTGTCACCGGATGATACCACGTGTGCAGAATATTCGACTACTTCTCCGCCTTGGATGGTATCCTGGATTACGGGGTGTTGCTTGAAGGTGTTCAGCAGATCATGCGGACTTTTTTGCTTCTCACGCATGTCTTTAATTCCGGCTACCAGTCCCAATGAAATGGTATCGCGATTAGTATAGAGAAACCCGCCGCCTTCCACGCCGTCGGTGGCGTAGCCGACGAACTCATTCGACATGCCGCTTAGTCCATTTAGCTGAAACCGATCTTCCAGCACTTTTTGATCGTAGCGGATAACTTCTTTAATGCCGGTCAGCATATGATCGGCAGGCACATAATCATCCTGCAAGCCCACCTGACGCGTAAGTAAATTGTTAACCCCCTCGGCAATGATTACACTGTCGGCATGAAACTCTTCTTCTCCGGTCCGGATACCCACCGCTTTGTCATTCTCCATCAGTACTTCATCCACCTTAATATTGGTGGCGATGAACGACTCCATCGCATAATCGCTGTTGTCGATCTCCTCCTGAACCTTGCCGGCCAGCCATCGATCGAATTTAGAGCGCAGTACTACAACGCCGGAATAGGGAGTCTCATTAAAGTGAGAAGATTTAAAATCTATTGAAAAAGTTGACTGATCATCCATGAACGTGAGGCGACGGTGATTAATAAAACGTTCCCAGCCGCCGTCTTCCTCTTCCCAGTAATCGGGGACAAGCTTTGCGAGATCACTACCCCAGAGCACGCCGCCGGATACATTTTTGGATCCCGAAAATTCGCCCTTTTCGATGAGTAGAAATTTCATGTTGTTGCGAGCCAAAATCATTGCTGCAGCCAAGCCCGCGATCCCCGCGCCCACAATTATACAGTCAAACTTTTCGTCCATCATATTTTTTGAACTGGTTAAAACTTATCCTTATCAATCTTTTTATCTCCAAACTCTTCCGTCGCTCTGCTCTGGAAGAATAGCATATATCTTTCTCCGCAGCAGAGCGGAGGAGAAAGTGCCTGTTGCTAATCTCTAATTTTCTTCAATTCTTCGATAAACGGCGGCAGTACTTTATAAAGATCACCGACAATGCCGTAATCAGCAATATCGAAAATCGGGGCGTCGGGATCTTTGTTGATAGCGACAATCACTTTACTGTTTGCCATACCCGCTACGTGCTGGATGGCGCCCGAAATTCCTACCGCGATATAAAGCTGTGGTGAAACCACTTTACCCGTCTGACCAATTTGTAGGCTGGGATCCATAATGCCCGCTTCGGTGAGTGCGCGGGAAGCTCCAATGCCGGCATTTAGGACCGAAGCAAGTTCATGAATTAGATTTTGTCCTTCATCATCCTTCGCACCGCGACCCGCAGCAATAATCGTTTCCGCTTCAGAAAGGTCAATCTTGTCGCCCGAAGCACCAATAATCTCGCGAAGAGTAGCCTTGATTTCACTTTCATCTATATTAAAGTCAATACTGACAACATCGGCATCTGTTTCTGATTCTTTCAGGTCGTACGATCCCGAACGTACCGAAACAAGAATTTTATCTCCCATTGCTTCATTATCCGATAAAATCTTTGCGGCCATTACCGGACGTGTTGCCTTGATGCCTTCATCGGTTAACTCAAATTGGGAAACATCAGATAGTACCGCTGCACCCTGATTTGCTGCCAGCGCACCGAGAAAGTCTTTGGTACTTTCGGTGGATGCAAAAGCAAACAAATAAGGATCGGCTTCCTCCATCACTTTAGACAACGCTTTAAGCAGTGGCGTATTCAAGTGGTTTTTAAAGATGGGATCCTCAACCGTGTAGACTGTTGAAGCTCCGTACTTTTGAACTTCCTCAACATAGCTCGAAGCTTCGGCGTCAATAATTACAGCTTCAGTAGAGTGACCGTTAGCTTCGGCCAGCTCGTGCATACGGGATAATACTTCGAGAGACGAACGCTTAATTTTGCCGTCGCTGATGGCAATGTGTGTTAGTAGGGTACTCATTGTAGGTAAAAGTTTGTTTTTCGTTCTAAATTTTTTGTTGAACGAGTGATGAGTAACGAGTAATTCTCACTCATTACTTTTTACTCATTACTCACTATATCACATTTGCTTCTTCGTCGAGGAGTTTGGCTACTTTTTGGGCCAGTTCTTCGGGTTCGCCCTCAAACTTCTGACCCGGTTCACGCTCCGGTTTTTCCATATAGCCGGTCACTTTTGTTTTTGGCTGAAGGGTCGATTCATCAATATCCAGATCAGCAAGTTCAATTGCCTCCATCGGCTTACGTTTTGACTGCATGATACCTTTGAGGCTTGGGATGCGCGGCTCGTTCATATCATTTGAGCAGGTTACCAAACACGGCGTAGGCAGGCCAATCATCTCTTGGCCGGAATCGCCCTGACGTTTAACTACCAGCTCATCATTTTCAATATCTAGCCCTACAGCGTTTGTGGCATAGGGCAGGTTTAAATGTTGGGCCATCATGCTTCCCGCCAGACCTGCGTCGGTATCCTGCGACTGCTTTCCGCATGAAATGATATCGTACTCTTTATCCTCAAAAAATTTCGCCAAAATGTCAGCGTATGTGGCCGAGTCGTAATCTTCATCACCGTTGGTGACAATATGAGTGGCCTTATCGGCCCCCATGGCCAGCGCTTTGCGGATAGTTTCTTTTGCTTTGTCGGGACCAACCAGCACAACTTCGACTTCGCCCTCATGCTTTTCGGTAAGAACCAGTGCTTCCTCAACAGCTGAGGCGTCATAAGCATTGAGCACCATACGGTCGGTATCCTGGATAAGATTACCATCCTTAATCTGGATGGGCGCGTCAACATCGGGAACTTGTTTTATACAGACGTAAAATTTCATGCGATGAAAAATTTTCAGTTAGAATAAAATGATTTGATCATCAGGCCGAGAATATACAAAACCTGAGAATAAATATTCAGTTACAGTGATCAGTTTGGCAGTGACAAAGGACAATAGAGAGCAAAGTTGAGAATAAATTGCTAAAAATTAGGCCCAATAGTAAAAAACCTATTCACTGCAGTTTTCGGTACTCACTGAGATGACTTTGATCGATATTTGAAAGGAGGTTATAAACCTCCAGCCGAAGGCCAGGTTCGGCATCCTCAAAAATAGAGGTGATTTCTCGATACTTGGCATTGAAGAATGCATCAAACAGTAAATCGTTCGATGTACTGCGCTGGGCTTTCTGTATTTTCTGTAAGGTTTCCAGGACTTGCTGTCGGCCGTATTCGGGATCATCGATAAAGTTATCCAATCCCTGCCGATGATACTGATAGATTGCGCGTCGGAATTGTTCGTAACTGGTGCTGCGCAGATCATTGACAAGTTGCCCCCGGTTTTGCCTGTTTTGAGATCGTGACCACCCGACAGATGAAGTTGATTGAGCCAGTGACACAATATCTTGGGCTTCCCTGAAATAGGGTGTGCCGCCGAGTTCGTTAAAACTGTCGAAATCAAATCCTAAAATAACATAGATGTAAAAATCTATAGTGCTGGTCAACGGGTCGAACTGTAATTCATCATGAATAAGAGTACGATTGGGCGTATAATTAAAGTTCCATTCCTCATCGCTGAAAAGGAACAGCACCGTTTCACGAGTGGTGTTATAAATCGGACGGCGGGAACGAACTACAATTTGTGCGTCAAAATTATAATTGTTATCCACTTCCAGCAGTGTAATCTGCAGATCCACGCCAACCCGTTCTTCCTCCCGAAAATTGGCATTAATCCAAGTATGTTCATTAATATAGATTTCAAGCTCCCGGGGCAAATTATCCAAATAATTCAGCGAAGTGCCGCTAATTTGACTGCGGTCTACCGTCACATTCGCATCAATTTCCTGGGCTAAAACCGGTGATTCCAGCAGGAAAAATAATGCGCAAAAGAGGAAAACCCGGCACTTTAGTATTTGAGAAGAAATATTCATTATGAATCCATAGTTTAAATGCTCAAATATAAATTTACTCAAGAGTATGATACGAAAGCTATTGCATTTACACAGAAAGTTATCAGTAGTCGCGTTGGTTTCTGTTGTGATATTTCTGGGCAGCTTTGTCGAACTGCAGGCGCAGGCTGTAATGGGAGCACGCGAACTTGCTTTGGGACAGGCTAACACAGCGCTTCAGGAAACGGATTGGGCGATGTTTGGAAATCCCGCCATGATGAACGAATCTGAGCAGTCGGTTTCTTTCTTTGGTGTGCGTTATTACGGTCTATCTGAAATTTCCGATATGGCGATGTCGGTTACTTATCCCACCGCTATTGGAGTATTCGGAGGGGGAGCGCATCGCTACGGCTTCGATCTTTTTAGTGAAAACAGGTTACGACTCGGCTACAAAAATTCCTTTATGGGATTCCATTACGGGGCCATACTTAATTATAGTCATGTTATACAGGGCGGGGGGTACGGCTCGGCCGGCGCGCTGGGAGTGGACATCGGTGTGGCCGCTCCTGTACTTTCGGATTTATGGATTGGTGCCAGGGCGACTAACGTCAATCAACCGGAGTATGGATCCCGAAATAATGAGAAGCTGCCGAGAGAGCTCAGTATCGGAATTTCATATCGACTTTCGGATATCGCGCTGTTTACGACTGATATTGTTAAAGATGTTCAGTTCCCCATTTCGTATCGAGGCGGGGTGGAGGTAAATATTATTGACGAGCTGGTAGGTCGGGCCGGTATCACCACAAAGCCGCAAACATTTTCTGCAGGATTCGGATACAGCGGTTCGTTTTGGAGTGCCAATGTCGCTGTTCAGCGGCACGAAAACAGCGTGATGGGATACAGCCCGGCTATTGATTTTAAAATCTCCTGGTAATGCCGAGGCCGCTACTATATATATTGGGGCTTATGCTGATTATGCCGACTTTGGCAATCGGTCAGGATCAGGATTCTACCCGCTCGGAGGTGCAGGAAGATCTCGAAGAGGCGGTAGAGGTTTTTGATCCGGAAGCCACCGAATTCAGTTCGGAGCAGCTCACCCAGTATTTGCAGGAACTGGCAGAAAATCCTGTTAACATTAACAGGGCCGGAGTAAACAGCTTGATGCAAATTCCGGGGCTCAATCTGAAGACAGCACGTGCTATTATTGATTATCGGTCCGGCATCAAACCGTTTGAGACGCTTGGTGAGCTAGAGGATGTATCCGGAATTGGTCGTGTTACGCTTGAGAAAATGCGTCCCTATGTGACCGTAGGAAGTGGATTGGAATTGGGGAAAGCGCTTTATACGGATCCTCGCTATTGGACAAATGACGGGCGTTTCCAGGCTTTTTCGCGATATCAGCAGGACCTGCAGGAGGCAGAGGGATATAAGCGATCTCCGGGTGATGGTGGTTATATCGGTAATTCCATAAAATATTACCAGCGATTCGGTTATCAGAGTGACCATCTTTCACTGAATTTGACGCAGGAAAAAGATCCCGGTGAAGAGCTGGTAGGACCTCTACAGTTTGATCACCGCACCTGGCACGTGGCGCTGGAGGATAACGGTCACCTGCAGATGTTGGTAGGTGGAGATTACAGCTTGGCATTCGGGCAGGGATTGGTGCTTTGGAGCGGTGCGGCTTTTGGAAAGGGTAGTGATGTTGTGGGGGCGATCAGTCGAAATGGACGAGGAATAAAGCCGTATTCATCAGCCCAAGAGACCAATTATTATCGCGGTGGAGCTGTTACTTATGGCGGAAAATTTCAGTTCACAGGTTTTTATTCGAACCGAATGCGCAGTGCAAGCGAGATCAGCGAAGATACTACTCGTTTTCCGGGTTCGGACGGTTATCATCGGACGGTCAACGAGTTCTTACACCAAGATAACTTACGCCAAACGTTGTACGGCGGACATATTCAGATGGAATTGCCGTTTGGGATTATCGGTGCTACGGGTTACCAAACAACCTTTGACCGTTTCATTGCCGCCAGCGATCGCATTTATGCACAGCACGATTTTGAGGGAAAATCGAATTCGGCTTTTGGTCTGGATTACAAGTTTTTAGTTGGTCCGGCAGTGGTATTCGGCGAAGTGGGACGCAGCGAAAATGGCGGCTATGGAATGATTGCCGGAGTTGAAAGCGATCTGGGAAATGATACGGATATCACATTGGCATACCGCAACTACCAACAAGAATTTCAATCCATTTTAGGGAATGGCTTTGGTGAAGTTTCGGGTCAGCCGAAAAATGAGGAGGGAATTTACCTGGGGCTGCGTCATATTGTTAATGATAAAGTAACGTTAAGTGCTTATGTAGATCAGTTTCGATTTCCCGGACCGCGTTTTGGCACCAATCAGCCCACACAGGGGTACGACTGGCTGGGAAAAGTTGAAATAGAACTCACTCCCGATCTGAATTTTTACCTGCAGCTGCGCAGCGAAACTGAGGGTGATGAATATGAAATTGAGGATGCATTTGGACGAAGTCATCGAAAACTGGGAGAGGCTCAGCGGAGTAGTTTTCGTGCAAATATGGAATACTGGGTAAATCCAAAAGTACGATTGCGTACCAGGGGAGAATTGGTGCAAAGCCGGCAGGCGGGTGAAGATATAGAGTTGGGATATTTGTTGTATCAGGATCTGCGTCTGCAGATAAGTGAAAAGCTAAAGCTTGATACCCGCATTTCAATGTTCGATACCGAAAGTTTTGCAACACGGGTTTACCAGTTTGAGAATGATCTACTGTATGTATTTTCAAGTCAGTCGCTATTTGATAAGGGACAGCGAATGTATGTGCTGGTGAATTATGAGCCGCTGCCCTATCTGGAGTTGTGGGGAAAGTTTGGCATCACGGTATATGAAGATCAGCAAGTTATCGGCAGCGGGTTGAATCAGATAGAGGGAGACACCCGCAGCGAGATTGGCATTCAGGCAAGAGTAAAGTTTTGATCTCTCTGCGCTCATAGCGTCCCT
>CAZYOD010000055.1:0-4080 GCA_964648635.1 uncultured Balneolaceae bacterium
CTTAGCTCTGTAAACGCATAAAAAGACACTCCCATTAATAAAAAAAGCCGCTCCCGAAAAAGAGCGGCTTTTAGATTATGCTAAGGTATTTGCTTTACTCGCAGGTTTCTGCTCCACCATAACCTTCATTTTGACAAATATTTTCATTGGCATCCAATTCTGATTCAGGTATAGGCCAAATTAGGTTGTTAGCGCCTGGTGCTGAAACTGCACTACTTGTACCGGATGTAACATCCATACCAAGACGGACCAAGTCGTGCTTACGTTTTCCTTCGAATGCTAACTCTACTCTTCTTTCGAGGCGAATAGCATCCAGTAGTTCGTCATTAGACGTAAAATCGGACTCCTCATACGCGAACCATTGTGAAGCATCTTCATTACCACCCTGATCATTTGTAACTCGGATTGATCGCAAGTGTACATCATTCAGCAGATCAATGGCCTCACTACTTTCTGCAGACGGATATGCACCTGCTGTTTCAGCAAGAGCTTCAGCACGCATCAACAATACATCAGGATATCTGATAATTGGGGCATTATCTGAAGTATTTGACCCATCATCATACTTCAATGTTGCATTATCCTGATAAACAAGCTCGGTATAACGCAAGTCCTCATAGGTATATCCCTGCGGTAAATCTTGAGCCTGATCACTTGTGACTTCATCTAACGCCGTTAAATAGTCTGTAGTCACCTGTATGTCTCCACGTCCTCCAAAATCCGTAGATGCGTAGAACGTGGAAAGCGAGTTATTAACCCCGGGATTATCCTGTACGGTATTTACAACATCAAAAACGGCCTCGGGCGAAGCTTCTTCGTTGTTAAAGAAGTAAGCTTGTGGCGTATCTTCTAAGCTATAAGTATTGGAATCGATGACTGGTGCCGTTAAAGAAGCTACCTGTCCATAGTCCCCCTGCTGTAAATACACTCTTGCCAAATAGGCATGTGCATTGTAAACATTCGCACGGCTGTTAAAAGCCGCTGTTCCACCATAGTCACCGGGACCATAGTTTGACAACAGACTAATCGCATCGTTGAGGTCTGTAATTACCCGATTATAAACATCAGCAACGGAACTACGTTCCGGTGAAACGAAATTTTCAGGTGATTGAACACCAGAGGTCAATACCGGAACTCCCGCATGAGAGTTATCTCCAGTATATCCCCAAGGCTTTGCCCACATACGTACGGCTTCGAAGTGAAGCATTGCACGGAGAAACAGAGCCTCACCCTTAATGCGGTCTGCAGCCTGTGCAAATTCTGCATCATCAATTTCACCGGCATCGACAGCTTCGATAATCAGATTAATATCATTCAACGCAGCATAGGTATCATCCCAGACGTCACCGACTTGAGAATTGGTAAAGTCTATATTGTGACTTGCGATTTGTGCCCATTGCTCAAATGAACCTGACCAAGAGGCATTGTCTGCCATAATCGAACCGAAAAGTGGATATGAGGAGGCCATTACATCTCCATCCTGCACTTTATCGTAAGCACCCGTTAAGGCACTCTCTAAGTTTTGCGTACTGTTATACAACTGATCGAGAGAAAGCGATTGGCGCGGCTCCTGATTCTCCAGAATATCGCAACCACCAATCACCAACGCGACCACTAAGGCGAATAATGTTATATTTAAATGTTTCATGACAATATAAATTTCTTTTAAAATTGAAAATCAATTCCAGCTTGGAAGGTGCGAGCCTGCGCAGGAGCAAAGAAAACACTGCCCTGATTTACATTAGTACTTGGCGCAGAAGTAACTTCCGGATCCATACCGTCATACTCATCACTTGTTAGCGTATACAAATTCGTACCCTGAACAAACAGGCGTACTGTATAATTTTGCGTAACGCTTGCCGGTAACGAATATCCGAGTGTGACATCCTTAACACGCATGTAGGAACCATCTTCAAGATAACGACTACTTGCCTGGCTTCCGTTTGCCGTAAAGAGTATAGGCTTGGGAATATCCGTAATATCTCCGGGCTCCTTCCAGTGGTCAAGCTGTCTGGTTGATTGATTGAACAAAGAGTTTAAGTTGGAATCAAGAAACTCTCCATCAGCTCGATAGATATCATTTCCGTAGGTGTACTGTAAGAATACACTCAGGTCAAATCCTTTATATCGGAAGTTATTTCTCAAACCGCCGAAAAAGTCAGGGAAGGGATCACCGGCAATAATTCGTTCAGCCGCCCCGTAACTGGTTGTCACATAGCGATCACCAAATCGACTTTCATTTTTAAAGGCAACGCCCTGATCTATTTGAGCTTGCGTTGGATCTGTGTTCATATACCAAACAGCAAGTCCGTCCTCGGGATTTGCTCCGGCAAATTCTCTTACATAAAACGCGCCTAATGGTTCTCCTTCACGTACTAACTGGTCTCCCGAAACAATATCCTCACCATTAATTAATGACTGAACCTCATTTTCAATAAATGATATGTTAAAGGAGGAAGTCCACTGGAATTCACCGGTAAAAATATCAGCGGTTACATCAAATTCTAATCCCCAGTTGCGCATCTCCCCTTCGTTCTGCGTAAAGGTGGTAAAACCGTTCGTTGCAGAAATCGGGCGGCCGAGCAACAGATCAGATGTTTGCTTGTCAAATACGCCTAATGAACCTCGTAATCGACTACCAAAAAGTCCGTAGTCAAGACCAATGTCTAACTGAGTAGCTTTCTCCCACCGGAGATCAGGATTTGAAAGTTGGGAAACACTTAATCCGGGGGTTCCGATGTAATCAGAGCCGGCTCCTGCAAGAGCAAGGGCAGGATAGTTACCAATACCATCGGCATTACCCGTAATACCATAACTTGCACGGAGTTTCAAGAAATCAAGCACATCATTTTCGCTCAGGAAATCTTCATCCGTTAAAACCCAACCGGCTGAAGCAGCGGGGAAAAATCCGTATCGGTTATCCGCACCGAATCGTGATGATCCGTCAACACGCCCATTCAAGGTTAACAGATACTTATCCTGGAATGAATAGGTAACGCGTGAAAGGTATCCCAAGAATGCATAAGAACTAATGCTGGCACCGCCTCCTGTAATCTCAGCAGCACTGTTCAATGTTTTCAGGTCGTTACTTGGAAAGCCGTTTCCTGAAACAGAGAAGTTTACATTTTCAGAACGCTGCAGTGATGTACCAACCAGGGCAGAGAAACTGTGGTCTCCATAATCACCGGCATATTCAAGCGTAGCATTCCAGTTATAGTTCACATAATCTTCACTGAGATTAAGTCCGGTACCCACACCAAAACCGTCGGTTGTTAAGTCACTTCGCTTTTCATTGGTACTAAGCTGAAATAAATCAACTGAGATATCGGTGTTCAACTGCAATTCCGGAAGTATACTCCAACTCAGATTCGAAGAAATTACCGTTTGCTGAAAGTCCTCTTCGATTTCTGTACCCTCAAGATTCGTCAAAGGCGTACCTGTAAAAGCAACAAACGGATTAGGATCTACCCCTAAATTCGGCTCCCCTTCTTCTGTACGAGCCGGAACATTTGGATAATAAAGTGCAGAAAATGTAATCGGTGCATCTACCTGGTTACGCTCAGAGCGTTTAAAGTTACGACTGTACGTGGGTGCAATGTTGAGTCCAACCGAAACATCATCACTAATTTTGTGATCAACTTTAACGCGAGCAGAATAACGCTGCAACCGATTTCCTTTCACATATCCCTGTCGGTCATTAAAACTTGTCGAGATACGATATTGAGTCTGCTCGCTACCACCGGAAACACTGGCATTTACTTTTTGAATAGATCCCTGGCGCTGAACTAAATCCATCCAATCGGTATTGGAAACATCAGCAGGATCTTCACTTAAAGATGCATCGGTACCAAACACAGCAGCATTTATTGCAGGGTCATACCAATCTTCAGCAGTAATGCCAAAATTCCCTAATGTAGCAAAAAAGTTTTCTCCAGCTTGATTCCACATTTCAGTAAACTGCTGGCCATTCAACATCTCATACTCGTCGGTCGCTTCTGTAACACCACCGGAATAGCTGACATTAACCTGTGTTTGACCTGCTCGCCCTGACTTGGTCGTAATTAATATAACCCCGTTGGA
>CAZYOD010000055.1:4180-9603 GCA_964648635.1 uncultured Balneolaceae bacterium
CCTGTGTTTGACCTGCTCGCCCTGACTTGGTCGTAATTAATATAACCCCGTTGGAACCACGAGATCCATATATAGCAGATGCAGCTGCATCCTTAAGAACTTCAATAGATTCAATGTCATCCGGGTTTAAGTTAATTAATGGATTCGTGCCAATACCTACACCAGATACTTCTCGACCCACCGATCCGTCACCGGTCGTGAGAGGCACCCCGTCAACAACGTACAGAGGCTGAGCATCTGCATTGATGGAGGCAGTCCCACGAATACGAACGGCTGATGGAGATCCTAATGTACCACCCGCCTGTGTTACCTGAACCCCCGAAGTATTACCTTGCAAGGCATTTTCAAGAGTATTCAGTTCCTGATTTTCTAACTGTTCAGCTCCCACAGAAGATATTGAACTGGTCAAATCTCTTCGCGACTGAGTACCGTAACCGACTACAACTACATCTTCGAGCTGTGCAACATCCGTTTCGAGTTCGATGTTAATTGTAGAACGACCGTTAACAGGAACATTTTGGCTTTTAAAACCAACAAATGAGAAAACCAAAATTCCATCAGACGGTACTGAAAATTGATAGTTCCCATCTGTATCTGTTGTGGTTCCCCTGTTTGTTCCTTCTAACAGAACTGTAACTCCCGGCAATGGTTCGCCATCATCAGCGGACACAACAGTACCTGATACAGTAACATCTTGTGCCGCTGCTAAAGAGACAAACATAAAACCGAAAGCACATACTAATAAAAATAGTACCTTTGACTTCATATTTAGACAGTTTTTGGATTAGATGATTAACCTAAAAATGCCACTAGTAAAGCCACCTAACGATTGTTAGAAAAGCATCATTAAGAGCAACATTAAAGGTGTGATAAGATGTATAGTAACATTCCCGCTACACCTTAATTCCTCTTTGGAAGAATTTCTTTGAATAATTGATTTTAGAGAGCAAGCAAACACTTAATAACCCAATAGCCTTGTTAATAAATGTGTCCCGCGTACAATAATGTCTTATTCTAAATATAAGTTGGGGTGACCCCGTTTCTGTAAGGTATTCCCTCTCCATGCTGTGAGAAAATTCCCCTTGGAATGGATTTGCAACTGTTATCTACAACATACTTTAACTGCTTTCTATTTCTTATTGGCAAAGGGCCCGGAGTATGAAAATTCAATAACGATGCTAAGATTTACGTTATGTAAATATTCTCCCATATCAACGAAATCCTTAGAATCTTGCGGATACCAACGGAGGTGCGTCAAAAAAATCTTGTTAACATCTTTAACAGACAGAACAAGAACAGGAGAAAACATATAATAAAATTTGTTATTACCATCACCTTCATAACTATTTTAGGCAATACTCTCTCGTAAACAACTATTTTAAACCACTTATTATTCAGACAATAAGTTATGACCCAATTCAGGAAAAATGTTGTCTTAGGTCTCTTGTTTGTTGCCGGCATAGCCTTGGTGGCTTCCTGTAGTTCTACCAAGCATGCCAATATCAAACACGGAAACAGCTATAACTATCAAGATGGGTTTCCGGAATTTCTCACTTCAGCTTTCGGATATATTGATGAACAAGAAGGTCCCACCTTAACCATAACAACCGAAATTGTTAAAGGAAGCCTCACTTACAAACACGCCAAGGATTCGGATTCTCTTTCTGCCAACATTGCGGTGGAATATCAAATTATTGATAAAGACAACCCCGAAAACATTATTTCAACGGAAAGGGTAGAACGGACTATAATCCGTTCGAAAAATGATAGGAACTCCCCCCACAAAGCCCTCAACATTGAACTCACCAAGCTGGTTTCTCCCAGTGATTATGAAATCGTTGTTAATGTTAAAGATATGAATTCTCAAAAAGGACTTTCCCAGTCCACCGAAACGTCTATTCCTGAAACAGACAAAGAAAACTATGCGCTCAGTGCTATAAGGATGTTTGCCAAGGAAAAAGAGAACTCTGATTGGCAACCTATTAACAGTTATGATATTCAAAGTAGTGTTGACTCATTACGATTTATTTTTCAAGTAATAAGTTCCCGGTCTAAAAAACCGCTAACACTAGAAACCAGCCTATTGGAATTAAAGGCTGATACCGGTTTGCCCCGATCTATGAGCCGCGCCAATTATAGTTCATCATCTATTGAGTATAAGGGAATTGAATATGATGAAACGACGGAACTCCAATCTAACCGCCGTGTACTTTCAGACTATAGCAGTACTTTTGTAGAATATAAATTTAAAAATCACAGTCGCGGCAATTACCGATTTGAGGTTAGTGCTAAGAGAGGAAAAGATGATGAGCAGTTCCAGGCTCGTGCTTTTAGTGTTAAAAGTGCTAATTTTCCTGCGATAAAAAGTGTTAGGGAGTTAGCTCGTCCCTTAAATTATTTAATGGATGATGATCAGTACGAATCACTACTTGAAATCTCAAATGAAGATTCTCTTAAACAAGCGATTGATCGGTTTTGGTTAAAACATATTGGCAATAAACAAAAAACCCAGCGTGTCATTGAACTTTACTATACACGAGTTGAAGAGGCCAATAAACTTTTTTCCAATTTTAAAGAGGGATGGAAGACTGATCGAGGTATGATATATATCCTTTATGGACAACCGTTTTATACCCGAGATCGCTTAAAGCGAGTTACATGGTATTACTCATATAATAGAGATGATCCGCGTTACCGATTTATCTTCAAGCAGCCGAAGCATAATAACAAATATTTCCCTTTTGACCATTTTATCCTGAATCGCCGCAGTGATTACCATAATCGCTACTATTACCAAAAACAGCTTTGGCTCAGTGGCCAAATTCTTCAACGTCAGATTTAAATTAACTGACTCTTTTTTGAGCTAGGATGAACAAAATTGTGCTTCTTTATCCCATATGCTGATATTTTTCATCAACAATTCTTACACAATTTCCCGCGGCACAGAGGGCGGAATCTGAACCAGCACTTCATAGTTGAGATTGTTACGCATCTCGCTGAACGATGCAACAGTCATCTCCTGATCGCCCTGCTCACCGATAATAACAACCTCATCCCCCTTTTTAACATCCGGGATATCGGTGACATCCACGGTCAATAAATTCATATTCACCAGTCCGGCTACGGGGGCCCGCTTTCCATTAATTAAGACTATGCCCGTATTCGTTAAATTACGACCAAATCCGTATGAGTAGCCGATGGGAACCGAAGCAATAACTTCATCGCGGCCGGTCAGATAGGTGTTTCCGTATCCCACAAATTCTCCGGCCGGCACTTTTTTGATGCTCATCACGTGACTTTTCCAGCTCAGTATCCGTTCCAACGGATCTTTATGTTTTTTGCTGATATCAGGATGTCTTTTCACAAAATTCATATAGGTTTCCCTATTGGGCCAAAAGCCGTATTGGGCAATTCCTATCCGAACTAAGTCCATCATAGTGTCGGGATAGTTGAGCGCGGCGGCCGAGCAGGCTGAATGACGATGTCGAGCCTCAATATCATGATTTTCAAACCAAGAACAATAGTCTTTAAAATTTTGAATCTGTTCTTGGATACGAACATAATTACCCACGCTTTCGGCCCCGGCATAATGGGTACAAATCCCATCCACCTGCAGATGTTTCCTGTTCTTTTGGATGATAGAAACTGTTTCTTCAAATTCCTCCTGTTCCAATCCTAAACGATTCATCCCCGTTTCAAGATGCAGGTGAATACGCGCGGGCTTGCCAATTCTTTCAGCCTCGTTGGCTGCAGCTTTAAGCCGATCGAGCTCGAAAATGAAAAAAGAGACATCCCGTTCAATTGCCCACCCGATGGCTTCATTACTAATCATGCCCATAATCATCACGTGGCTCTCTTCATGATTTCGGGCACGACAGGCCTGACGAGCTTCATCATAACTAAAAACCGAAAAATGGCGAATACCGCACTCCTCAGCCATAGGAACAAAATGCCGAATCCCATGCCCGTAAGCATTTCCCTTTATCACTGAACTGAATACTTTACCGCTGCCAATATAATCTCTCAAAAAGTTAAAATTCTTTTCGAAAGCGGATTTTTTTAACTCGATCCAAGAGGGGTACAACTTGTAATTCATTATCAGTTCGTTACCTCAATTATGATTTCCATGAACATTCTAATTCCTGTTGAGATAATCTCATCGGGGAAATCGTAATCTTCTGCATGCAGAGCAGGATGTTCTTCACCCGCACCCAAGCCAAACATAGCCCCTTTGGTATCTTTCGTAAAGTGCCCAAAATCCTCTGACCAGCTAAACGGATGTTCCTTTGGATGTATTTGAAAGTCTTGTTTTTCTGCTGCTGCAATAATTACCCGGTTAGCTGTGGCGTCATTTACTGTGGATGGAAAGGGTTCGACCCATTCGTGATCAACAGATAGATCATAGGTTTCGGCGGTTTGTTCTGCGATCCCAAGGCATTTTGCTTTTAGCATTTCCAAAAGATCTTCGTCGTATGTCCGCAGCGTAGCCATCACGGTGGCCCGCCCGGGTGATGTACCGAATGCCCGTGCACCTAAATTCACATTTATAACCGTTACTTTGGCTGCCTTTTCGAGCGGACTGTAAAACTGGGGCACAGCCGAAAATGCCTGTACAGTTTGGGCCATCGCCAGAGCCGGACTTTTTCCCTGCTCGGGATGGGCTGCATGAGCTGTAGATCCTTTAAAATTCACTATCAAACCCACGGAAGCAGCTGCAAAAACATCATCCCGAATTATAATTTCATTCTTTTTAAATCCGGGCAGATTGTGAAGGGCAAAACAATAATCCGGCGACAATTTTTTAAATTTAGGGTCCTCAATTACCTGTCGAGCCCCTTCCCCTGTTTCTTCAGCCGGTTGAAACAGCAGAGTAACCTTGCCTGAATCCGGCAAATGCTTTTCCAACATCCGGGCAACGCCGCAAATAATTGTCATGTGTCCGTCGTGACCGCATTTATGACCTACTTCTTTTGTTTGAGAGCGGTAATCCTTATCGATCTTATCGGCAATCGGAAGTCCGTCCAGTTCGCATCGAATTAACACATGCGGCCCTTCTTTTTGTCCTTCGTAAGTTGCCAGTATTCCATGGCCGCCCACTTTTTCCTCAAGGAAATCCGGAGAAGTGCTTTTCAGAAAATCCACAATAGCTTCACCGGTCTCTTGTTCTTCACCGGACACTTCTGCCATAGAATGCAAGCGGTGACGAAGATCAATTAACTCCTGTAGATGTTTGTCGATATTGAAAGGCATTTAGCAAAACCTAAATCATTATTAGTGCACTTAATTAGAGAATTTTAAAGCAGAATTACCAACAGGATTTGAAATGAGTTGAACGTAGAAGATTATAAGTTATGAACCTTCAACCTGCAACCTGCTACCCATAAAGCCTTCCCAAGACGATACGCGGATCGGGATATTTTTTT
>CAZYOD010000055.1:9703-11102 GCA_964648635.1 uncultured Balneolaceae bacterium
CGACCTCTCCATCAAAAAAAGAATATACCGGTTCACCGGCAGGTGCCCAGATATCAATACCAATGTGGATATTTCGTCTGTTTTCGAAAAGGGTGGTTTCGTACATATTCGCTCGGCGCTCATCGTACCGACCTATGCCCCACCCCTGCTTTCGGATGAAATCCGCATCGTATCCTTCGGAAAAGTCAAAAGTATATAACCCTTCCGGATCATCAGGATAGTCCATTACTTTGGCAAAATCGTAATCGGTGAGATCAAACATTTAGAGGGGCTTGGATTTATTCTACAATCTTTTCGATATAGTCGGAGTTCATAATTCCGAGTGCTCCCATATACTTCATCCGAAACCTGATAAAATCACCGACTTCATAGCCGGCTTGGTTTTCTCCCACATCGAGGATAAGCATATCTGAGCTGGCGTCGGCAATCTTTACATTTCCTTCCACATCAATCAGGTGATCGGGATTAATATCCAGGTAGCCAATATCGAGAATAGCCCGGTACGATGTTTCGCCCAGCTCATCTTCGTCAATTTTGGCTACTTCTCCCTGCGGATTCATTCCCAGTTCGCCGCTCGGCACTTTGGGCTTTTCGGCGATTTCAATGATTTGGGTATAAAGCTCCAGCACATCGTTATGCATGCCTTCGATGGTGCCATCGGTAAATAGGTTTTTGCCAAAAAACAGTGCTTCACCCACCCGAAAATGATTTACGCCTTTGGGCAACTGATTCCGCAGCAGGAGGGGAATGGTAACGGTTGTCCCCCCGGAAACCAACGGAATATTTTTATCGAACCGGAGTTCAATTATTTGTTTATACAATGAAAGCTGGATGAGCTTATCCTCATCGGGCATTACGCCATGCATACAGTTGAGATTAGCACCTATGCCGATAACTTCAATATTCGGCAGTTTAAATACTTTCTCATAGAAATCGATCAGGTTTTCCCGAATCACTCCTTCGCGCAGATCTCCCAACTCAATCATAATTATGACCTTATGGACTTTGTCCTGCTTATGGGCTTCTTCGGACAAGGCATGCAACGTCGAAAGCTCGGTATTCAGACTGACGTCGGCATATTTAACGACCGATTCAATAATATCTTTGGGCGGAGGTTTGATGTAGGTGGTCAGCGTATTTGGGTCAACCTCTTTAATTTTCTTCAAGTTGCTGATGCGGGAATCCAGCATTTCACCGATCCCGAGATCCGCCACTTCTTTCAGGTATTCTTCGTGCCCGCAAAGCAGCTTGGTCGTAATGCCCCATTTGATATCGTTCTCTTTAAACAGGCGGTCCAGGTAATTATAATTCTCTCGCAGTTTATCGCGATACAGTTTTAAATAGGCCATCCCTATTTCTTAAGTCGCATTTCTAAATATTTGTTGGTAAAACCGTACTT
>CAZYOD010000056.1:0-11004 GCA_964648635.1 uncultured Balneolaceae bacterium
ACCTTGAAGAAGATCTCGAACCGCTGAAAAATTTCATCCTTCCCGGTGGAGCACAGTCCGGGGCGACACTGCATGTTGCCAGAACCATTTGCCGACGAGCCGAACGGGCAGCGGTACTTTGTGCAGAGACGGATGAGATTTCTGACAACTGCATTAAGTTTTTGAATCGATTATCAGATTTTTTGTTCGTGATAGCCCGTCATGAAAACAAACAAGCCGGAGTACGTGAAGAGACCTGGAAAGGCAAGAGAAATGAGTAATAAAGAATAAATTAGGAAAGAAAATTACTCATTACTTAACCATCAATTGTTAATTGAAAACTGATCACTGAATACATGTCGTTAATGATTTCCGTCTCGGGTATCCGGGGCATTTTTGGAACCGATCTTACCCCTGAAAATCTCACGCGCTTTACGGCTGCTTTTGGAAGCTGGGCGGACGGCGGTAAAATTGTTGTAGGACGCGATACTCGCGCTACGGGACAAATTTGTGAAGATATCGTCGTAGCAACATTACAGTCTGTCGGTTGTGATGTGGTAAAGGTGGGCGTTGTCCCCACCCCCACAGTTGCAATGTCGGTTTTAAAACATCAGGCAGGCGGAGGTATCATCATTTCGGCCAGCCATAACCCCGCCGATTGGAACGCTCTTAAACTTCTCAATAGCAAAAGCGAATTTCTGGATGCCGACCAAGGCAAAGAAGTGATCAAAATCAGTAAAGAACAATCCTACTCTTACAAAAAGTTCGACAAAACGGGTTCTGTCACGACCGATCCGGATGCCGTTGATCACCATGTCCAAAAGATTCTCGACCTGGATTATATCGACGCGGATTTGATTGCCTCAAAGAATTTTTCTGTGGCTTTAGATCCCGTTAACGGTACCGGCATCATAGGAATTCCGCCGATTTTAAAAGCCTTGGGTGTCAACAACATCCACGCTATCAACGACGAGCCAAACGGGTTGTTTGCCCACAATCCGGAACCGTTGCCGGAACATCTCGAGGAGATTTGCTCAGTTGTTAAAGAGAAAAGTTGTGATTTAGGCATCGTAACTGATCCCGATACAGACCGTCTGGCACTGGTAACGAATAAGGGCAATTTGTTCGGGGAGGAATATACCCAGGCAGCGGCTTTTGATTTTATGCTCGACAAAAAAGCAGGTCCTTGCGCGACGAACCTCTCCTCTTCTCGCGTGGCAGAGGATGTCGCCAAAAAGCACGGTCAAAAATGTTACCGATCTGCCGTTGGAGAAATTAACGTGGTAAAAAAGATGCAGGAAGTTAATGCAGTGATTGGAGGTGAAGGAAATGGCGGTGTTATTAATCCCGATTTGCACTACGGTCGTGATGCACTAGTGGGTGTTGCTATGATTCTGCAACTGCTGGCAGAGCGGAATGTTACATCCGATGAATATCGAAATAGCCTGCCCGATTACTCTATGCGAAAAAGCAAAATGCAACTGGCACAAATCGACGGCGACGCTATTCTGCGAAAAGCGAAAACGGTTTACAAGGATAATAATCCCAATACAACAGACGGCATAAAAATTGATTTTGAGGAAGGCTGGGTGCATTTGCGCAAATCCAATACCGAGCCGATTATCCGAGTCTATTCAGAAGGTACGACCCCGGAAAAAGCCAAAGAACTTGCTAATTCAGTAGTTCAAGCCGTAAAAACCTAACTGATTTTATAGCGAAATATACTTTCGTATCTTAAACTGAATAAAAGTTTTAATGATCCTCCATAATTTTAGTATATGATAATTTCTATGACCGGCTTCGGGCGGGGCGAAGCCACCTCTGATGGGATTTCAGTAACTGTAGAACTTAAGACTGTAAACAGCCGCTATTTGGATGTTTCTATGCGGCTTCCGCAATCGATACAGGATAGGGAGCTTGATTTGAAAGAACTTCTTCAAACCCATGTTCAACGCGGTAAAGTAAATGCATCGGTCCGTATTGATAAAAGCGAAATGGGTGAACCTGACATTACTTTCAATGAAAATCTGGTTCAGGGATATAAAAAAATGCTGAATGATCTGCGGGAGGCCGCGGAGATTGAAGAACCGATTACGCTAAAATCTTTCCTGCAGTTTAATGATATTTTTGAATCTCGCGAGCAGGATGAGGAAACTAAAGAATTAATTTGGGAACTTACGCAAGAAGCTTCGAACGAGGCTGCCGAAGCACTAAAAAAGATGCGACTCCAGGAAGGAAGTCAGCTTGAAAAAGATTTGAATGAGCGAATCACTCACATCGAAAAAATGCTGAATATCATCCGGGAAAAAGTAAAAGGACGCTCAAATCAGGTAAAAAAAGATCTGCTTGGACGCATTAATGACTTGATCGACAATGATAAAATTGATCCCGATCGCCTCGAAATGGAAGTAGCGGTTCTTGTTGATAAGATGGATATCACCGAAGAGATTGTACGCACACAATCTCATATTAAATTTTTCCGGAAAGCAGTTAATAATGATGATTCGGTAGGACGACGGCTGAATTTTCTGAGTCAAGAGATTAATAGGGAAATAAATACGATTGGTTCTAAAGCAAATGACTCGGAGATATCACAATATGTTGTTCAGGCAAAAGAAAGTTTAGAACAGATTAGAGAACAGGTACAGAACGTTGAATAAGTCAACCCCAGGAAAAGTTATTGCTATTGTAGCACCCAGCGGAGCGGGGAAAACCACTATTGCTCAACGGCTGTTAAAGGATTATCCCCAACTAAAATTTTCAGTTTCCGCTACCACTCGTCCACCCAGAAAAAATGAGAAGAACGGTAAGGATTATTACTTCTTAAGCGAAGAAGAATTCAAGCGGAAGATAGATAATGAAGATTTTTTGGAATGGGAATTTTACAGCGGCAACCGGTACGGAACTCTCCGCTCAGAAGTTGATAAACTGGTTAAATCTGGGTATTTTCCCTTGCTTGATATTGAAGTGAAAGGTGCGCTGAATGTTCAAAAGATTTACAATTCAGATGCGATTTCGATCTTTATTCTTCCGCCCTCTTTAGAAGAGCTGAAAAATCGACTCCAAAAACGAGGCAGCGAAACGAATAATTCGCTTGAAAAGCGATTGGATCGGGCGGAGCAAGAATTAGAATATGCCGATCACTTTGATTATTCCGTTGTCAATGACGATTTGGAAACTGCTTACGCAGAGATCAAAAAAATTATAGAATCTTTTATTACTGATTAAAGCCAGGTTACAATATGTCTATTAGAACACTTGATATTGAGAAGCTTAATAAGGATACCGGTAATCAATATGAATTGATTACCATTATGTCCAAACGGTCTCGTCAGCTTGCCGCCCAGGAAAAGCTTCAGTTGGACGAAAAACTGAAGTATTTTGAAGGGTTTGAGGATGAAGATGAATTCTCTTTCAATGAGGAACAAGAAAATATCTCAAAAGAATTTGAGAGACTTCCTCATGCCACGCAGCGCGCAATTGATGAAATGCGGCGCGGAGAAATCTATTTCCGTTATCCTCAAGACGAAGAATAGATTATGTTATCCGGCAAACGGATAATACTCGGTGTTACCGGAGGAATAGCAGCCTACAAGGCTGCTTTTCTTTTACGTGCCTATCAAAAAGCGGGTGCAGAGGTTCGTGTTACCATGACACCCGATGCTACCCGGTTTGTCGGCGTAGAAACTTTTTCTTCGCTTTCAAAACATGAAGTAGCCGTCGAGGTTTTTCCGGAAGACCAATCAGAAACTGACAGCTGGACACAACACATTTCTTGGGGCGAATGGGCTGATCTTTTTGTTATTGCTCCCTGTACGGCCAACACCTTAGCTAAAATTGCTTACGGACTTTCTGATAACATGCTCACCGCTACGGTTTTGGCGGCTCGGTGCCCGCTGCTACTTTGCCCTACCATGGACGGCGAAATGTATAATGCCCCCGCCGTACAAAAGAATTTGAAAACTACGCAGGAATTTGGATACCATATTTTAGAACCTGAAGAAGGTTATCTGGCCAGCGGACTTGAAGGCAAAGGACGTCTGCCCGAATTTGACATGATTCTCAACAAAAGCTCGGAAATTATCCGGGAATCACGATCAAACGGACCACTTAGCGGCAAAAAAGTAGTAGTTACCGCCGGCCCCACCCGTGAACATATTGATCCCGTTCGGTACATCTCAAATCCCAGCTCCGGGAAAATGGGTTTTGCCATGGCCGAAGCTGCTCATCGCCTTGGTGCTGATGTCACCCTAATTCACGGACCGGTCCATATCCCAAAACCGGATGGCATCAACTCTATTGAAATTGAATCGGCGAACGAACTCTTTGAGCAAGTTAAAAACCACCAAGAGGTCGACGTAATAATAATGGCGGCCGCCGTTTCTGATTTTTCTCCCAAACAGTCGCACCAGCAAAAAATAAAGAAAGAGACTGGTGACTCTCAGCTCGAATTGGAACGGACACCCGATATTTTAGCCTGGCTGGGAGATCATAAAAGCAACGGTCAAGTACTCATCGGTTTCGCCATGGAGACAGAAAATTTAATTGAAAATGCGCAGAGCAAGTTAAAGCGGAAAAAGGCTGATTGGATTATTGCCAATTCCTTAACTGAAGACGACTCCGGCTTTGGATCCGATACCAATACCGTACACCTTTTGGGTCTTAGCAGTAAACAGGAAAAAATAAGGGGCGCAAAAAAACATATCGCTATTCAGATACTGCGCGCTATCTTCTCTTCCGATCAATGATATAGCCGGCGCTAGAAGAGCCTGAATTATCATTTCTTTCAAAAAGTATTTCAACACGAGCTCCACCCTCGTTTTTAATTTGCAGATTACCCTGCAGTTGCTTGGTTAACTGGCGGATAAGTACAAAGCCCAGGGAGTTCGGCTCCTGCTCTTCAAAACTATCGGGCAGCCCGGGGCCATCATCCTCTACAACCATCTGAATATTCTTCCCCTTCGACTGCAGCTGAATACTTAATTGCCCTGATTTCCTATCCTTATAAGCATATTTAAAAGCATTGGTTACCAGCTCATTTAACATGAGAGCACAAGGGATAGCCTGATTAATATTCAACTGTGTGCTAACCTCATTCTCAATGTGTATATCAATATTTTTCTCATTCTGACTTAAAGTATCTTTGATAGAATCAACCAGTTCACTAATGTAGTTTTCAATTTTAAGGTTGGCGAAGTTTCCGGCCTGATACAGTTTTTCGTGAACCATAGCCATGGACTGGATGCGCAACTGGCTTTCATAAAAAATGTTGTTTATCTCCTCAGATTCTTGATTCTGAGCAGCCAGTTCAAGTAGGCCGGAGATGATCGCTAAATTATTTTTTACCCGGTGGTGAATCTCTGCTAAAAGTATTTCCTTCTCTGACAGCGACTGCTGTAACTTATTCTCACGTTCCTTTCTTTCGGTGATATCATTGTGAATTATAACGTAATTTGTGATCTCCTGATCATCATTAAAAACAGGTGAAATAATAACTTTTTTCCAGATTGTTCTTTTGTCTGGGGATTTTGTCTGAACTGTTCGACTCCAAATTTCGCCACTTCGAATAACCTCCCACATCTCATTGTAAAAAGAATCAGTAATTTCATTTTTGCTCAAAATCGGTGCCGGGGAATTCAGCAAATCCTTTTCTTTCAAGGCTGTTTCTTTCAAAAACCGGGGATTCACATACTCAATATATCCCTTAGCATTTGTGATTAGAATAGATTCGGGACTTTGCTGAATAGCTTTTAACAACCGTCTGTTTTCTTCCAAAGCATGTTTCCGCTCAGTAATATCCAGAACTGAACCGTCATAATATTTTATTGCACCCTCATCATCCCGTACAACCTGTCCGCTCATTAGCCCCCAGAAGGTGCTCCCGTCTTTACGCAGAAATTCAACCTCCTCATTTTTTATCGAGCCTTCGCGATTTTCAGTTTCAGTTAGTTCCTTACGTCGCTCTTCGCAGGCATAAAGTTTGGCGCCGTCAAAACTTATCAGCTCTTCCGGGCTTTCATATCCAAACATGGAAGCAAAGGCATTATTAACGTAAATGAGTCCGTCTTCCGGAGTACTCCGGTAAATTCCCTCTGAAATATGCTCGTAGATAGAGCGCAACTCCTCCTCGCGCATCTCGAACAGTTTTATAGCAGAATAGAAGGCCTGTAATAAACAGTGAGGATTATCATCCGTATGTAAAAATCCATATCGATTACATTCGCGAATAGCTTTAAACCGCTCATCATCGATATTATTTAACGTAAAAATGACAGGCGCCTCAAGATCACGCAGAAGCTGCTCTCCTTTTGCAAGCCATTTATCAAACGCTTCATCCGGCAAATGCATAAGCAGAACTCCAGGCTGATATTTTTCCAGTTTCTCCTTCCCTTCATCCAAGCTTCCGATCCGTTCTGTGACAAAGCCTTGTTTTTTTAAGATTTTAGCTACCGAATCGCATGAACCCGTAGCGTGATCGAAAATAAAAACAGTGTACCCCTGCTTATCATCCATTGTAAAATCTATTTATGAGCAAATTATCCGTCTATAAAATTGAACTATAACTATATACTGATATCTTTAAATGTCCTTCTCACCGTTTATCAAATGCAGATTATTCCCGCGTTTTTTTTCAAAGACTACACAAAACTCAGTTCCTTTGTCTGAGTGATATTGTAGGCTGCCATCAAGCTGGGTAGTTAAAGTTTGAACTAAGTTCATACCTATAGATGAGTATTCGTTGATGTCGAAATTTTCCGGCAAGCCAATGCCATCATCCCGCACCCTTATGTAAATGTCCTTACCTTTTTCTTCTAAAATGATTTCAATAGTACCCTGTGTTTCCCCTTCAAATGCATGTTTATAGGCATTAGTAACTAATTCATTGATAAGAATGGCACTGGGGATTGCCTGGTTGATATCCAATGAAACGTCACCGGTTTCAATATTGATATCAATATGCTGATGGTCGAAGGGTAGGGTATTTTTTATCGTATCAATCAGCTTAACGATATATTCCTTAAATGAAATATCGACAAAACTTTCCGACTGATAGAGCAGCTCATGAACAATACCGATAGATTGAATACGAAGTTGTCCGTCGTTAAGTGCATTTCGGGTTTGTTTGTTCTCCGTTTCGAAAGCCTGTAGCTGCAACATACCCGAAATTATCGCCAGGTTATTTTTTACCCGGTGATGAATTTCTTCTAGCATAACCTGTTTCTCCTCAAGCGATTGTTTCAGCTTTCGCTCGCTTTCTTTCTGTTCGGTGATGTCAATATAAATACCGAAGCCGGCGATAGGCTCATCATCAAGAAAAACAGGAATAGCACCTAATAATATATCTCTCGGTTCGCCCTCTTTGGTGTAGCGGACCACATCTTTGTAAAATTTTCCATCTCTGAATTCTTTTCCGGGCATACGAGGAGCGGAATCATATTCCTTCTCGGCTACGATGACCTTGTCGATATCTTTGTCCAGGAGTTCATCTTCAGTATATCCGAAGAGATTCTCAAAACTCTGGTTCACCATTTGCACACGGTTTTCTTTGTCCACCATAAGTAGTGCGCCCGGAGCTTTCAAGAACAGTTTTCGGAACAACTCCTCACTGCGTCGCAGTTTGTCTTGTGCTTTCTTCTGTTCTGTCAGATCCCGCACTATTGCCTGTACATAAACATCATCCGACAGTTTGAGCCTGTTTAAGCTCACTTCGACAGCGATAGGCATGCCATTCTTTTTCAGATGCTTCCACTCAAAAACCTGGGGCTCGCCATCCAGTGCCTTATTTATCTTTCGCATTGCTTTATCTGAGGATTCTTGCCCATCGGGTTGCAGAACCGGAGAAAAGTCAATAGGAGTTGCCCCCAGGATATCCTCCTTTTCGCAACCGTAGATTTCAGCCACCCGATCGTTACACTCTATAAACTGAGCACCCTTCATCAGAAAAATGCCGTCGTTAGCATTCTCAAACAACCGCTGATACTTTACTTCGGCTTTTCTCTGCTCGGTAAGATCTTCTATCAGGGTAAGCACCGAAATCAAATTTTCCTGTTCATTCCGAAGTGCGGATCCATGTATACGCAGGTCAATAAGAACGTCTTCGCGGTTATATATCTTGACATCAAATTTTACTCTGTCCTTTTCGCCGGCAAGGATCTTACTGATATTTTCTTTAACTATAATTCGATCTTTGATTTTGTGGAAACGGAAAAAGCGAGGTGTTTTACCCATAACCTCTTCTTCGGAATATCCCAGAATATCATGAGCTCGGGGGGACCACTCAATTATATTAAATTGTGCGTCCCATTTAATCATTGCCAGGGGACTCTCATTCACGTGATGGCTTAGCTCAAAATATGCCTGCTGCGCCTTTTGCTCGGCTTCAACCCGCTCGGTGACGTCATATATAAAAGCCATCCTGCAATCTTGCTCCTCATATTCGTAAGGATGACAGGAAACCATCACATAAAATAGCGTACCATCTTTTGCACAATGACGCACCACTCCCGTTTTGTTAGTTCCATCCTCCTCCCGCTGTTTTAACACTTGGTCTAACTCGTCAAATGCCTCTTTGGGCCGCAGTTTATAAAGAGTCAGCTCCTTCAACTCTTTTCTTTGATAGCCGTACTTTTCCCGAAAGGCCTTGTTAGCCTCTAATACTGCAAGCGAATCCTTATCATAGATAATCACCGGATTAGGATTCAAATCAAACAGAGAGCGGTCCATACTGATTTATTTGCACTTTTATTTTGTCTAAGGGTAACTCTTAAACACAATTATTTCAAGAACTTCCGGATATCTCTAAAATTCCCATTTATATGTACGGTGAGTTTTATGATGATGACACCCCAAAGCCTCCAGACTTCGCTGCATAAGCCAGTTGTTTTCACTCACCCACGCCCCTTCTAAATATTCCAAAGATGGAACTGCCTCCTTCGTAAATTGTATACCCCGAGTAAATGTAAGTGCCTCCAGCCCCATTTTCCGATACTTGGGACGCGTGCCGTAGACCAACGTTCGCAAATGCTTGGCGCGCCGTTTAAACCAAAGCAATTTGGGATAATGCCACCAGCGAAGACGTCCGCCCGTTTCTTTTGAGACTTCATTAAGATCGGGCACACACACCACAAACGATGCAGGTTCTCCATCCACGAAAGCAATAAGCACACTATCGGGAATCAGCACCGGCTTAAGTTTGTTGATCATCTCTTCAACCGTTTCCTGAGTAAGCGGCGTAAACTCCTGCTCCCGCTGTTCGATATCCTGATTGCTCCACGCATCATTATAGATTTCTCGAATATATTCCGCATCCCGATAGATATTTTTTTTATCCAAAGATCGCAGCGACACATTCGAACGACTTTCAATGCGATTGGTAATTTTTTGCATCCGCTCGGGTATCGGCTTGTCAAAAGCCCGTTTATAGCTCCAGTGGTCATCCAGTTTTTCGGCACCCGTCTGCTCCAAAAGCTCTTTGTAGTACGGCGGATGGTAAAACATACCGTAGACCGGCGGCTCTTCATAATTTTCAACCAACAATCCCCAATAGGTATCATTTTCACCAAAATTAATAGGTCCTTGCATAGCACGGTAATCTCGTTTCCGATGCCAGCCTTTAGCAAAATTGATGATCGCCTGTGCCAAAGCAGAATCATTTTCCATCTCAATAAAACCTATGCCTCCCATGGTAGGATCCAAAACCTGATCGCGAGAGGGAGTGTTCATCACGGCAAAACGCCCTACAACCCGTCCTCCTTTCTTCACCAGAAATCGCTCGCACTCTCCTTTTTCGAAAAAAGGGTTTTGTTGCTTATCAAAAATACTTTCAATTTCGGAACGAAAAGGAGGCGCCCACTGAGGATAATCTTCGTAAATGCGAAACGGCAATTCGTGAAAAGCATCAATTTGCGCAGAAGCACTTACTAATTCGAAGTCAAAAGCCATTTTGAATTCTCGTTTTACAAATGGGAATTTACACTGCCCGAAAAAATATTGATAGATTTACAACAGAATAACGCCTATTATAAAGTGGCTCAAATGACAACTAAATATCGACAACTGGCTTGAAGGAACAAAAGAAAAAACGGATCATCGCAACCCTGCTGTTCATCTCATGTTTTATCAGCGGTTATATGCTTTTGGCGACTTCAGGCGGAGAAGTAAATACACTTCGCAACTTATCACAGGTCGACTCGCTCATCCACCAAAAATTCGAAGATTTTAATATCGGAGAGCAACAAGTAAAGGTATTTACAACCCCGGTGGATTCGAATCTCAGTCGGAAAACTTATCATGTTGGCCTGCCCTATCAATTTTCTAAAACCCAGTTTCATGCTGAGCTGAATAAAGCCTTTTATGATTACAACATTAAAACACCGGCCGAGGTCACTTTTCCGGAACAGAATGTTAACATCCACCTTCTGTATCAGGGGACTGTCATACGGTCTGTTTCTCTGCAAACAGATCCCGAACTGACGGTCAACCGGAATCATGTGAGCATACTCGTGGCATTTGAACAACCTCCGGATGAAGAGTTAATCACCCAATTGCAAAGAATGGGCGAACCTGTTCCGATGGTGTTTAAAATAGAAAACCCGATGCAGGCCAATGACCTCACCAAACGATTAAGCGGCCAATACGAGCATATCTTCTTTTGGCTACAAAATTCAAACGGAAATGATATCCTGGCTTCCAATCCCGGCTCTGCTATATCCAAATTTCAACAACTGGAATCCATCTTACCGGATGTAAAAATTTTACAGCTGCAAACTGATCAGCAAGTCCAGCAACAGCTCGCCGCTGAGACCAATCTTACCATAATCAATGCGGCCAACGCTCTGATCATTGATGAAGACCCCGGAAAAGCTGCTTTTTTTGAAAACTTCTATAAATTACAGACAAACCCCGCGTATTCGATGGCTATAATATCCGGCAATAAAACCACGTTGCAGTGGTTTCAAGAAAAATTGCCCGAACTAAAAAAAGCAGGAACCCGTTTGGTATTACCATCCCGGATGAAATTTTAAA
>CAZYOD010000057.1:0-2514 GCA_964648635.1 uncultured Balneolaceae bacterium
TGTCAGATTACATTTGTCAATCACGCCACTTTTTTGCTCCAGGTGGATGGAATGAACATTCTGACCGATCCGGTGTGGAGTTATCGTGCCAGTCCATACCAGTGGATCGGCCCCAAGCGTATGCGTCCGCCCGGCATTGCTTTTGAGGATCTCCCGCCAATCGACGTAGTTTTGATCAGTCACAACCATTACGATCACCTCGATATTCGAACGGTGAAGCTACTGCGTCAAAAGTATGATCCTCAATTTGTAGTGCCGCTGGGTGTAGAAGAATTTCTGCGTGATGAAGGTATCAGCAAGACAATACACATAGATTGGTGGGATAACATTAACCCTGAAAAGGGACTGAATATTACGGCTGTCCCCGCTCAGCATTTTTCGGGTCGCGGACTTTTTGATCGCAATAAAACCCTGTGGTGTGGATATGTGCTGCATACCTCTCTGGGCAATATCTATTTTGCGGGGGATACAGGGTACGGATCGTTCCTACAAGAAATAGATCGTAAATTCGGGCCGATGCGCACTTCTATAATCCCCATCGGAGCTTATAAGCCCAACTGGTTTATGAAATCGATTCATATGTCGCCGGAAGAAGCAGTTAAGGCTCATAAAGACGTTCGCTCACAATGCAGTATTGCCATGCACTTCGGTACTTTTCCCATGGCTGACGACGGTATGCACGAACCGGTTGTAGACCTGAAACAAGCCATGGCCGATTATCGACTCTCAAATGAAGAATTTTTGGTACTGGAACCGGGCAAGCCACATAATGCAAGTCCTGTTAAATCTTCTGTCGAATCTGACGTGGCTTAAAATTGTTCAACGGTTTTGAAAAACTATCCCCTACAATTGGACTTCATTTTTTGTAGATTTATCCGTTGTTTATACCAATAACTTCTAGCTCAACAAGAGCCTTCGGATGTCTGAAAATTACCGCGCTTTAACCCGTACGTATCGCCCTACTTCTTTTGAGGATATTGTATCCCAGGAGCATGTCAGCAGTACGTTAAAAAATGCCATCAAAAAAAACCGGCTGGCTCATGCCTATATGTTTTGCGGTCCGCGGGGCGTGGGTAAAACGACTATGGCCCGCGTGTTGGCACGCACGGTTAACGAGATAGATCAGCAAGTGGATGGCGAATCACTCAACCAGACGCTGAACGTTGTTGAAATTGATGCCGCATCCAACAACAGTGTTGATGACATCCGCGACCTTCGGGAACGCGTTCGCATTCCGCCACAAAACGGGCGCTATAAGGTCTATATTATTGATGAGGTTCACATGCTCAGCAAGTCAGCGTTTAACGCGCTGCTGAAAACGCTTGAAGAGCCGCCCGATCACGTCATTTTTATTTTTGCGACTACCGAGCCGCATAAAGTACTTCCGACTATTCTGTCGCGTGTACAGCGTTTTGATTTTAAGCGTATTAGCGTAGAAGAAATTGTCGGTCATCTCAAAGAGGTGGCACACGATGAAGGCATTAATATTGATGAAGAGTCGCTCCACGTCATTGCCAAAAAAGCTGACGGAGCACTTCGTGATGCTCTCGGATTGATGGATCAGGCGATTGCTTTTTGCGGCAATGATATCCAGCATGAGGAGTTATTGCGCGCGCTGAATGTGGTGAGCACCGAGCGGATGTTCGATTTTATGCATGCGGTAGAACAGCAGGATGCCGGTCAGGGGTTGGAATTTATCAACGAGCTGTTGCAGGAAGGATATGATATCCAGGAATATTTGGTGGGGCTAACCGAGCATCTCCGCAATTTATATGTGGCCAAAAATTCGGCAAAGATGCATCTGGTGGAAGCATCCTCCGAAACAAAAAAGCGATATCAAAAAGCGGCCGGGGGTTTTTCCGAAGATGATTTGATGCGCATGCTTCATATTGTAAGTGAAGCTCAATATAAAATTAAGGAAGCCCATCAGCCTAAAATACAGTTTGAGATTACCCTGCTGAAGCTTATCCATATGGAGCGCACAGAGAATCTCAACACTTTGTTGAGTGAGCTTGAGGAGTTAAAAAAAAAGTTCAATAATCAGGAATTAACGCCCGCCTCCGCCGATAGTAGTTCCTCCGAAAATTCCAACAAAGAACCCTCGACCGAGGAACGTTTGGATAATGGGCAATCGGATCCCCAACCCCAAAAACCGAAAGAGGAGCAAGTGGAGCAGGAAAACTCTACTAAAGTTTCTAAATCACCGAGCGCCTCTCAGCAGCAAACAGTCTCACAGGAGTCGGAATCTCCAGCTCAAGTAGCAACAGCTGCTGAAGAAAATGCCGACGATGAGTTTGACAACCTTTTTGGTCAATCTTCGCTGGGGAATAAAACGTCATCTAATGGATCTGCTCCTAAGGCGGAAACGATTACGGAGTCTCCTGAGAAAACGGTTGAAAAGCGCGCGCCCAAGGAGGTTAATATCAAAGAAATTGAAGAGCGCTGGGATCCATATTTAAATATTTTGAAGCAGCATGTACCGCAAATGCTCTATTTTCAGATGCAGCGGGTTGA